>JAQWZU010000224.1 GCA_029253285.1 Akkermansiaceae bacterium
GAGGACGCTGGCTTTGTAATGCAAAGTAAAGCGAGATTGAAAATGTCACACGAGCCCCCTTTTTTAGGTGGTGACTTTGTGGCGCAAAGCAAAGGGTTTGAGATTATCGTAGCGAGTCACTATGGGATGTGTTTTGGGGTGAGAGATGCGATTGCTCTCGCGGAAAAGAGGGCAAAGAGCGCTGAGCTGACGATTCTTGGAGAGTTGGTTCATAATGAGGTTGTGCGGGAAAAAATGCGTTCTTTGGGGATTCGGGAAGGGGACTTGTTTGGAACTCGTGCCAGCACCCGGGAAGTGCTGGTGACAGCCCATGGGGCATCCGATCAGGAGAAACTCCGTTGGGGAAAAATGGGTTACGACCTAGAGGACTCGACTTGTCCATTGGTTCGGAAAGCTCATGACTCACTGGCGAGTCTGGTGGCCGGAGGATATTTTCCAGTGGTGATCGGAAAGAAAGAGCACGTGGAGGTGCGAGGATTGACAGGAGATTTTCCGGATGCCCGAGTGATTGAGGGTATGGAAGATCTGAAGACTTTGCCGGTCATGCCAAAATATGGGGTGGTTTCTCAAACAACCCAACTGATTGAACGGGTGCGGTGTCTGGTGTCGGCGATGGAAGAGCAGTTTCCGGAAAGCGAAGTTTTTTTCAGGGACACCGTTTGCCAGCCTACCAAGAATCGTCAGCGAGCTTTGGGAGAATTGCTTGGGGAATGCGACCTCATCGTGGTTGTCGGAGGTCAAAATTCCAATAATTCCCGGGAACTGGTCAAAACCGCACGTCGAGCGGGGGTCGATTCTCTTCTGATTTCCCAAGCTGGAGAATTGTCGCGGGAAAAAGTGCGTGGGAGGGAGAGGGTTGGGGTGACGGCTGGGACTTCGACCCAGAAAGCTTGTGTCGAAAAAGTGGTTCAGGCGATGGAGCAGCTTGGTGGGAAATGCCGAAAATTGTAAAGATATTGGGCGGAATCTTTACAATTTTACAGGAAGCCGAACGTGACCCCTTTGCAATGCGGTGCTATTTTGTCCTCTAGGATGAAGACACGGAATGCATTTACAGTCGGAGCAACGATGCTGGTATGGTCATTGGGCGGGTTGAGCACGCAGGCCCAGCTGTTTACCATGGACACTGCGAAGCCTGATAAGCTCGACGGCTCATTGCACGAATTGGGTCCCAAAGCGGCTGATATTTTCAAGGCCTGGGCGGTGGCCCGGATTGATGGAGCCGAGTATTTCACGAAGGATCAAACTACGCTCCGACGGGAATATATCAAAGTGGGCAATAAGATTAAGAAGGCCGTAATCGAGGACCGCCTTCAGGAAAGCGCTGGGCGCCAGTACTTCAAGGAATTGTTGGAAATTGGTAAGCGGGCAAAAGAAGGGAAGTCTTCCAGTTCCGAGTCACTCAAGGGGCTTGATGCCGCGGTGCAGGGATCGATTGTCGATAAAGCGAATGCGTCAACATTGACGCCGAGGCTTAATAAGCTGCAGTGGTCGATTGCTGAAATTGCTCTTTATGTCAGCGACACCTCGGCAATGAGCAGCGGCAAGCAATCGATGGTCAAGCGTCGCTTGCTCGCGCTCGAACAAAAGGAGGAGAGCTCGAAGAAAGATAAGGAAATTTCTGATCGCGAGCGCGAGCGCCTCATGAAGTCCGGTTTATCCATCTGGAAGATTATCGTGGAGGATTTGCGCAAGGAATAGACATCGATTCATTCCATTGAAATAAGGTCCGGCTGTTGAGGGATTGCCTCTCAGGCGGGCCTTGCTACATTCACGCCATGTCCAGAAGGAGCCGACGAACCAAACAGAAGCAGAAGAAGACATCCGGGAAAGGAGTGTTGAGGTGGTTTGCGTGGTTGAGTGTGGTCCTATTGCTTGCCGGGATTGTTGGGATTATTTTGGGCTATCGGGCTGTGCGGAGTTATCTGAGCAGTGATGACTTCCGGGTGATGGTTGGTGGAGAAGCCGGAGGTTTGCTGGGGGGGGACGCTTCCTTTTCTTCTTTCCGATGGACTGGTTGGGATGTGTCTGTCGATAATTTTGATTATGCGGGAGAGGACGGAGTGAGAAATATTCAGGGATCAAATCTCGAAGCCTCGGTTGAAATTGGAGCTGTATGGGACGGAGTATATCGCATCAAAGATGTTCGGCTGAGTCATCTTAATGTCGTGGCCGATTTTCGTGAGCGCGATCGCGAGGAAGGTGTCGACGCAGGGCCGGAGGTTCTTCCAGAGGAGGATAGTTCAGATGAAGATGCAGGATTCTGGGCGCAATTCCTCCCGGACAAAGTGGAAGTGACGAAGGTCGATGTGGCTTCGGTGGATGGTCGGGCCCAGACCGAGGATGGATTGTGGTCCTGGTCGAATGTGGGTGCGAAAATGGTGCCTGGTTCGGGTGATGAAGTTTATGATTTGGATTTGCGGGGTGGAGAGATCCGCTCGCCGATTGACATGGTGGATCGGCTTGTAATCAAGAATGCCAGAGGTCGCTATTCGGGAAATCGCTTTCATTTGATTTCGGCTGACCTCGATGCCTTGGAGCGTTCGCGGCTGACGATGGAGGGCTATTACTCTCTAGATGACGGGCATTGGAATTTTAGCGGTGATGTGACTGGGACCCGCGTGGAAGAGGTGATTGCCGAAGATTGGAAGCAGCGCCTCATGGGGCCGATTGAGATTGATTACAAGGTGTCCGGGAAACCTGATCAGGATGCGAGGATTCAAGGGAGTCTCGAGATCGATGATGGTGTTCTGACCGCGCTTCCTGTTCTGGATCGAATTGCGGCTTATGCCAATACCGTCCGATTTCGTCGATTGGCTTTGTCAGAGGCTAGTCTTGATTTTTCGAAACGAGGAGACCAGTTGGAGATCACCAATATCAAACTGGCGAGTGAGGGTTTGGTGCGATTGGAGGGGACGCTTCGCTTAATGGGTGACCGGATTACCTTTGGGCAGTTTCGTTTGGGAATCACGCCAGGTACTCTGGCGCACCTCCCGGGAGCCGAGACCAAGGTGTTCGAGCGGGGAGAATTGGGCCTTCTTTGGACCCCGTTGGTTATCAGTGGAACAATTGATTCGCCTCAGGAAGATCTCAGTGAGCGTTTGATCGCGGCAGCGGGTGAGAGGTTGTTCGAAATGATTCCTGAGACCGGGCAGTGGGCGCTGAAGCATGGCGGTGAGGTTGTTGGGGAGTCAACCAAAGTGATCTTGGAGAATCAGGGGATCATCCTTGGTGCCGGGAAAGGAGTGCTCGATGGAGCGGTGGACATTATTAAAGACGGCGCGGGGAATATCATCCCATTACCCGATGACACGATCGATGCCGGTAAGGGGATTATCGAGGCCGGAGTAGGAACACTTTTTGATCTTTTCGGAAGACCGATCCAAAAAGAGGAGTAGCATGCCTCATAATGAAGATGCATTCACTGGAGCAGGATCAATGGTTACCGATTCCGATCGAGGAGGCGTGGGAGTTTTTCTCATCACCGCGCAATCTCGATGCGATAACTCCTCCTGATCTCGGATTTAAAATCGAGACCCTGCCCTCGGAGGAGATGTATGAGGGTGAGATCATCACCTATCGGGTTAAGATTCTCCCCGGCTTCTGGATTCCCTGGGTCACAGAGATTAAGTCAGTGAAGGAGGGAGAGAGTTTCATCGATGAACAACGTTCGGGGCCCTATCGATTTTGGCATCATCGTCATCGTTTTGAACCCAAGGACGGCGGAACTCTGATGCGTGATCTTGTGCATTATTCGGTGGGATTGTCGTTTCTGGGTGAAATCGCTCATGCCTTATATGTCCGCAAGAAACTGGAGAGGATTTTCGCCTTTAGGCGGAAAATCCTTGAGGAGCGGTTCGAAAATAGTGCGGGTTGAGGCCACGGTTGCTTGTTTTTGCTTTTGACGATACACTAGCTCTAACAAGTGAGCGCGATCGAATTATTTCAGGAACACTGGCGGGCTGCGACCGAGATTGGGGTTCTCTGGTTGCTCATCTACCAGATTTTCCGTGTTTTTCGTTCGACAAGGGGAGCTCGGATTCTGATCGGCCTCGCCGTGGTGGTGATCGTGCTGACCCTAGCTTCGCAGTTGCTGGAGCTCAAAGTGATCGAGTGGATCATTAAAAGTGCGGCGGCGATTTTGGCTTTTGGCCTTTTGATTATTTTCCAGCCAGAACTCCGAAATGCCCTGGCTCGACTAGGGAGTACTAATCTCTTTTCCTTCTCGACTCGTCACCAGCAGGAGTTTTTGGATGCTTTGGCGGATGCGGTGGTGAAGCTTTCCAACAAACGTTTTGGTGCTTTGTTCGCCATTGAGCGGAACATTAGTCTGGAGGACTACGAGTCCACCGGGGTCACGATTGATGCCCAGTTATCGGTGGAATTGGTAACGACAATTTTCCATCCCAAAACCGCTCTTCATGATGGTGGCATGATTCTCTCGCAGGAGCGTGTGGAGGCTGCAGGTTGTATCTTTCCAGTGAGTCAAAAAGAACTCTCCGATCGCGCCCTCGGACTCAGGCATCGGGCGGGATTTGGTATCAGCGAGGATACTGACGCGGTAGCCATTGTGGTAAGTGAAGAGACCGGAGCGATTTCAATTCTTGTAGATGGGAAGATGTTACGTGATCTTTCCGAAGCGGACTTCCGCAAAAAACTCGAAGATATATTCTTATCCCATGGCCAATCATCTGAAGAAATGGTTCGCGAAGAACTGGACGTCGAAAATGGCGGCTCTGGCTCTGGCGATCGCGATCTGGTATCTGATTAACCTCCAACTCTAGGGCGAAGGTGTTTGAAGAATTGTCAGGGGTGTTTGTCACGGGCACAGACACCGGCATTGGGAAAACCTATGTCTCAGCACTCATCGTCGAAGAACTTCGCAAGAAGGGAATTGGTGCGGTGGGATTAAAGCCGGTTTGCAGCGGGAGTCGTGAAGATGCCGAACGACTTTGGGAGGCCTCAGGTGGTGTGTTGGACCTGGAAGTGATCAATCCGAGCTATTTCCAAAGTCCCGTAGCGCCTCTGGTGGCAGGGCGGATTGAGGGCTCACCCTTGGAGTTGAGTAAGATGGTTTCACACATTCGCTCGGTTCAAGAAGGTCAGGAATTTACCCTGGTGGAAGGCGCCGGGGGTTGGGAAGTACCGCTGGGGGAGGATTTTGGAATTCCCCATTTGGCGAAGGAGCTTCAGCTGCCTGTCATTGTGGTCGTGGGAAATTGGCTGGGTGCGATCAATCACACTATTTTGACCCTTAAGGCCATCGAGGCGACAGGCGTGAAGTGTCTTGGGGTGATTCTCAATCATCCCGAAGCGGAACGTGATATTGCGGCGACGACCAATCGCTTGATACTCGAGGAATCACTGTCTGTCCCCATTCTTGGTGAGGTCCTGACGGATGGCTCCGAAATTGACTGGCGCTAGATCTTAGTAACTCCGTCCCCAGATCGCGCGCGATGAAGTGGCGGAGCCTGTGAGGATGCAATCGGCTTCGGGGCCGGCCTGTTTATCGAGAGGGAGGCAGCGAATGGTGATCTTATGCTTTTTGGAAAGCTCCTCCTCTTGCTCCCGGCTTCCGGCCCATGGTGTGACGAGCCAACCGGGGTTTTCTTCCTCCCAGTATTTTTCGAAGGTCTCGAGATCAGAGCATTCGGTGATGTTTTCGTCGCGGAAATCGAGAGCGCGCTGGAGAAGTGATTGGTGAACATTGTCCAGGGTTTCGACGACCTCACGGAGGAATTCTTCTTTTTCGATGAAGCTCTTTTCGTTGGCCGCCTGATCGCGACGTTGGAGGCAAACTTTGCGTTCCTCGAGGTCGCGGGGTCCAATTTCGACACGCAGAGGGACGCCTTTTTTAACCCATTCCCATTTCTTGACTCCGCCACCAAGGTCGCGGTCGTCGACGTGGACGCGGAGCGGTTCGCCGCCATAAGTTTGTTCGCGAAGACGGGTGGCGAGAGCCTGGCAGGCATCGATGACGGCGTCGCGGGTGTCCTCCTTGGGAGTGACGGGAACGATAACAATTTGTTGGGGCGCGACGCGGGGAGGGAGGACCAGGCCGTCGTCGTCCGAGTGAGCCATGATTAAGGTGCCCACAAGGCGGGTCGACACACCCCAGGAAGTGGTGTGAACGTGTTGCTCCTTGTTGTCTCGGTCGACGAAGGTGATTTCCTGTGCTTTGGCGAAATTTTGGCCGAGGTAGTGTGAAGTGCCGGCTTGAATGGCTTTGCGGTCCTGCACCATGGCTTCGACAGTCAGTGTGGCATCCGCACCGGGAAATCGTTCGGCTTCCGTTTTCTCTCCCATCACGACGGGGATCGCGAGGAGGTCGCGCAGGGCATCGGCATAGAGCTGATGAATCATGTGCGTTTCTTCGAGGGCTTCCTCCTTGGTCTCGTGCGCGGTATGGCCTTCCTGCCAGAGGAATTCCGCAGTGCGAAGGAAAAGGCGGGGACGCATTTCCCAGCGCATGACATTGGCCCACTGGTTGATGAGGAGCGGGAGATCGCGGTAGGATTCGACCCAACGGGAAAAGGCGTTGCCGATGATGGTTTCGGAGGTAGGGCGAATGACATAAGGCTCGTTGAGTTTCCCGGAGGGAATCATGCGGGTCTTGCCGTTTTCGTCTTTCTCCGCTTCGAGACGGTGATGGGTGACCACGGCACATTCGGTGGCGAAACCTTCAGCGTGTTCGGCCTCTTTTTCGAGGTAGGAGAGGGGTATAAGGAGAGGGAAGTAGGCGTTTTGGTGGCCGGTGGCCTTGAAGCGGTTATCGAGGTCACGTTGGATCGCTTCCCAAATGGCAAAACCCCACGGTTTGATCACCATGCAGCCACGGGTTTCGGAATTCTCGGCGAGATCAGCAGCGCGGACGACTTGCTGATACCATTCGGGAAAATTCTCAGAGCGGGTAGGAGTGATTGCAGATTTTGGCTTCGCCATAACGGGGCGAACCATCACGCAAAGAGGCAGTAAGGCAAAGCGAAATCGCGTGAGGATTTCTGGAAAGTCAATGTCCTACTCCGGGAGGTATTTGCAGGGGATGCTGAAGTTGAGCAAGCCTGCTTGCCGGGGTGGGTCAATCTCAAGAGAGATGACGGAAGCTTTCTTGACCCGGATGGTGCAGAAGGTGGCGCCGAGAAGGTACTCGACCAAGGTTGAGAGGTCGGGTTCGTGTCCCACGATGGAGACAGCGTCAAGCTCGCGGTAGGCGGAGAGTTCCTGAAGGGCGATTTCGGGGCGCATGCCGCAGGAGAGCCAGGACACAATAAGAGGAGAGGGGCATCCTTCCCCGGCGAGGATCTCCGCGGTTTCTTTGGCGCGCAGGACGGGGCTGGTGAGGACGAGGTCGGGGATGAGGTCGCTCTCGCGAAGGAAGCTTCCAACTCGGTGGGCTTGCTTGATTCCCTTGGGCACCAGAGAACGGACAAAGTCGCCGCCGGAGAGCCCGTGGGCGTCGGCGGTGGCGTGTCTAACAAGATAGAGTGTCATGTTACATCGTCATGCCACCATCGACCGCGAGGACCTGGCCGGTGATGTAACGGGCGGCCGGGCTGGCGAGGAAGAGGACGGTGTTGGCAATGTCATCGACCTGACCGAAATCGGCGAGAGGGACTTTGGCCACGATGCCGGCCTTGAGCTCGTCAGAGAGCTCGTCGGTCATGTCGGTAGTGATAAATCCGGGGGCGATGGCGTTGCAGGTGACTTTGCGTCCGGCGAGTTCGCGGGCGATGGATTTGGTGAAGCCGATGAGGCCGGCCTTGGAGGCGGCGTAGTTGGCTTGACCGGCATTTCCAATGAGTCCAATGACGGAGCTGATATTGATGATGCGCGGGTCGGTGCCTTTCATTAGCGAACGCTGAAGGGCTTTGACGAGGTTGAAGGCTCCCTTGAGGTTCGTATCGAGAACGGTGTCCCAGTCCTCGCTTTTCATGCGCATGAGAAGCCCGTCGCGCGTAACACCGGCGTTGTTGACGAGGACATCAATGCCGCCAAGATCTTCGAGGATTTGCTTTCCGGTTTCCTGAACGGCATCGTAGTCTGCGACGTCGAGACCGTAGAAGCGGGCACTGTCGGGGAACTCGGCGTTGATGGCCTTGGCCGCCGCGCCACAGCTGGTTTCGTTTCGGCTGATGATCGCGACTTTTGCTCCTTCGCAAGCGAAGGCGTGGGCGATGGCTTTGCCGATGCCGCGTCCGGCTCCGGTGATGACAACACGTTTTCCTGAGAATTGAGACATTACTTGGTTTGTTGGGTTAAAAGTTATTGAGTGATGGATTATTCGCTTTTGCGAGGGCGCTGGCTCATGACGAGACGAACGACGGCGAGGGGGAGGAGGCTGATGAGCCCGGCGACGGCGGCGACCTTAAGGCCCGGGTAGACGCGGGGACGGTCGTTGATGAGAGCTTGCAGGGAATCGCGCACGACATGTGGGGCGGGGACGTAGAAGGTTTCCTGAACGGGGAGTTTGGTGGTGGTGCCGCGTCGGGCGGTGTCACCGAAGCCGGTTTTGATGGGCCCTGGGCAGACGGCGAGGACGCGCACGCCTTGTGAGCGGAGTTCCAGTCGAAGGGCTTCGCTGAAACTGGAAACGTAGGCTTTGGTCGCGGCGTAGACCGCAAAGTCTGGAATGGGGAGGTCGCCTGCCAGTGAGCTGAGATTGAGAATGGCACCACGTTGGGCGATAAGGCCGGGAAGGAGGGCGTGGGAGAGGTGGGTGAGGGCCTCGGTGTTGAGGCGGATCATCTGCTCGGTCTTGGACCAGTCGGAAGTACGAAATTCGCCGTAGTCTCCCATGCCGGCGTTGTTGATGAGGCAGTCGGGATAGAGGTTATCTTCGGAGAGCGCGTTGATGAGGTGAATACGGGCTCTTGGATCGGTGAGATCACTGACGAGGACCTTGACCTTGAGGTCGGGGTGGGCCGAGACCAATTCTTCCGCGATTCCCTCAAGAACTTTTTCGCGTCGGGCGACGAGAATGAGGGTCTGGACGTGCGGAGCGAGTTGGCGGGAAAATTCCAGCCCTAATCCGGAGCTGGCCCCGGTGATGAGGACGCAGCGGAAGTTGGAGCTGGATTGAGGTTTCACAAGTGATGCTTGTTACGCAGGCTGCTGTCCGCCTTGCTGCTGTTCGTCCACTTTGATAATGCGAAGGGGAAGACGCTGGATGAGTTCTCCGTCGACGAGGATGTCTACTGAGTAAACTCCGGGGCGGGGGAACTGAAGTCCCTGGAATCCCACGATGAGGTGGCGGCTGACAAAGGCAACATTGTCGGGAACTTGAACGGGCATGGCTCCTTTAATGGGCATTTTGTCGTTGATGGCATTTCCATCTTCGTCGATGATCGTAATGGTAAGCTCATGGTCGCCGGCGTCTTCAGGAGTGAAGCAGAAGCGCATGGCGAGCGAACACTGTGGGTGCACGATGGGAGTGGCCTTGGCTGCGAGGGCGTCAAAGGTTCCGGAGACAACCATTTTTCCCTGATATTCGGCAGCGAAGTCGCAAAGTGATGCAATTTGTAAGTCCATAAGATAAATTGATAGAGGTGGGCCGTTGCGGCACGGGAAGTTCCTGAACGGTTGAGTGCTGCGCGTAAAGGGAGAATTCCCGAAGAGAGGCGGAAAGGGTGATTATTCGTTCACGGGAAGCGCATCGGGGATCCTTACTGGTGGGGCGGGAGGTCCGGTTTCAGGGAGTTTTCCAGCGGGTGGTGAATCTACCGGTGCTTCGGGCGTGAGATCGTCCTCCGTGATCACTTCGGCGACAGGGATGTCCTCGTCTTCGTTGATGATCTGTGCCCGGGGGATTGCCCGGAAATCGCCTTCGTTTGAGTTGGGATTGGGTATGGGAGTGATGGGTTGATTTGTTCCCTCGTCGATAACAGCAGCGCGAGCGGGAGCGATGATCTGTTCCTTGATCTCGTCTTTGAATTTATTGAAGAATTTTTTGACCATGGGAGCGGCTTTGCGTCCACCACTCACTTTCTCGTGTGGAAGTCCCTCGTAGACCACGGCGAAGGCGTAGCGGGGATTGTCACGTGGGAAAAATCCGGAGAACCAAGCGAGACCCTGTTCTTTGGACTTTGGACCCCACTGGGCGGTGCCTGTTTTGCCACACATGATAGTGAAGCTGAGGGCGGCGTTGCGACCGGTTCCGTAGGGCGCGTGAACGACGTCTTCCATTCCCTGATGCACGACTTCGACGGCTTCAGGGTCGAGATCGAGGTCGAAGCGTTTTTTGGGAAGAGGCGCCTCGAGAACGCGTCCGTGGAAGTCTTGGATTTGCTTCGTGAGCCGGAGTTCCATCAGGGCTACTCCATTGGCAATGCCGGCCATCGATTGGGCAACCTGGAGAGGTGAGGCGAGAAGGAGGCCCTGACCAATTGAAAGATTGGCGGTGTCGCCGTCGGTGGTTGGGCGTCCCATGCGTTTTTCGATGTATCCCGGAGTGGGAACATTGCCGGGGGTTTCACCGACAAGTGGTAGACCGGTGCGTGACCCGTAGCCGAGTTTACGTGCGGAATTGAGGAAATTTTGTGGCCCGGTCATAATACCGACCTGATAGAACCAAGGGTTGACGGATTTGGCGAGGGCGCGTTGAACGGGGATGTCGCCTTGATGGCCTTCGGAGTGGTTGCGGAATTTTTGACCACCAATTTCAATAAAGTAGGGGCAATTGATGAGAGTCCACGGTTTGATCGCTCCGGTGGTGATGGCGGCGAGCCCGACGACGGGTTTGAAGGTGGAGGCCGGTGGATACTGCGATTGGTAGGATCGTGCGTAGAGAGGTGCGGCGGGATCTTTTTTTAGTGCTTCGTAGCGCTTGTTAGTGATGTAGGGAATGAATTCGTTGAGGTCGAAGCTGGGGCGTGAAGCCATGACGAGGACTTCACCAGTGATAACGTCGATGACGACCATGGCGCCGCGTTTGCAACCGGAACGGAGGACGCTCTCGGCATGACGTTGCCAGTCGAGGTCGAGAGTGGTAACGACATTTCCTCCGGGGCGGGGCTTTTTAGAGATCTCTTCGAGTACTTTGTTGCCTTCGGTATCGAAGATGACTTTTTTGCGGCCCGGAATGCCGCGGAGTTCTTTGTCGTAAACTTTTTCGAAACCCGATTTTCCTTGGACCGATTCGAAGAGGGGGTCGCCATCGTTAATCGGTCCATCCGGAAGGCGGGTCTTGGTGCCGACGTATCCCACCAGATGGGCGGCGAGAGATTTCTCCGGATAATGCCGCATGTAGACGGGGAGGATGACCAACCCGTCGGGGAGTTTCTCTTCGAGCGACTGTGCTTTTTTGCCATCGAAGACCTGTGAGACGATGCGGGGAATCCAGCGTCGATGGCGATAGTAGGCATTGAGCTTCTCGTTGGAAATGGTGACTTTATTTCCGGTGAGAGCGTTCGATTCGGCGATTTTGGTCTGAGCCCATACGATGGCTTTTTCGGGTGAGTCGAGTTCGGTGAAGCGGGTGAAATCGAGTGCCAAGTGGTAGGCCATTTTGGTTTGGGCTAGCGGGCGGCCTTCGCGGTCTAGGACCAGCCCCCGGGGCGCGGGAATGGAGAGGCTCATCGTGCGGGCATTGCCATCGGTGAAGATGGAGGCTCCGGAAGCGGACTTTTTGGCCTCTTGATTCTCGGTTTTGGTTTCTTGGGCAATTGCCAGAGTGCCGAGGAAGGCCAGGACGCTTCCGATGATCATCCGCTTCATGAGAGGGAAAATAGTTCTTTTTCTGTTATTTACCAGTCCCACTCTCGGGGATTTCCACGAATTGCCTCGACGATCTCGCTTGCCCCTCGGCCTCGATCCGCCAGAGGATGGGGCCATCGGGGGTTCCTGGTCCGGCGGAACAGACCATGGCGGTGATGCTGAATTTGCTCTCTCGCTCACGGGTTTGAGGGCGCTGGAGACCTTGGTAGCGTTGATTTCCGCTGCCGAGGTGAGGCGGGAGCTGTGGTTTTTGGTAAAAAACTGGACGCAACTGGGGCCGGTCAAAGGGGCGAAAACTAAAAAAAGGGCAAGGCGGGGGGATACATCGTAGATTATTTATGATTTTTACCGGCTTGTCGGCAATATTACCCCTTGCTTAATCATTTTGTCCTCCTAGTTTGGCGACGCATTCACGAATGCGCCGTCGGAAAGTTATCTTTTCGGCCGATGTGAGTAACGTTCAGATCTCCCGGAGCTTCTTCTCTAGCCTTTATCCGATCCGCAAAGATGGGTAGGCGACTTCGGAATCGCGTTTCATGGGGTCGAAGCTTGCCGGCGAATTTTGGGAACAAAGTAACCCAATTGGAAACATGTCAGAACCGAATAGAAACACGTCGGCCGGAGATTCATCCTCGAACTCCGGGAATCGCAATCGCAATAGAAACCGCAACCGCAACCGCAACAGAAACCGTAATCGCGACAATTCCCAAGGGAATCGCGAAGGGGGAAACAACAACGGCGGTAACAATAACAACAACCGCCGTCGCAGCGGAGGACGCCGTCAGGCGCCCAAACCCAAGCCCTTGACCTTTTGGCAGAAGATATTGAAAGCTATCGGCCTCTACAAGGAGCCTCAGGTCCAGCAGCGTCGTCCGGCCAAAAAGTTCGATGGGAAAGACGAACGCAAAGAGCGCAAGCCACGCGAACCTCGTAAGAGTAACGTCAGAAATGCCCAGGGCCGTAAAAAGCCACGGGAAACTCCGGACAGTTCATCGGTAGAAAGTTCACGCCTCTATGTGGGCAATCTTTCCTATGATGCTGCCGAGCACGATCTGGAAGACCTCTTCAAGGGAGTTGGATCAGTTCGTAACATCGATATCGTCTACAACCGCAACACGCATCGTTCGAAAGGTTACGGCTTTGTCACAATGGCACGTGTGGATGAAGCCAAGCGCGCTGTGGAGATTCTCCACGACCAGCCCTTCATGGGACGGACCTTGATTGTCAATGGAGCCAAGTCTAAAGGACCAGCCGATGAGGGCAATATGAGCGAGGATGAAGCCAGAGAGGCGAATTCCGGCTCTGGAGAAAAAGCACCTGCTGCCGAGCCTGCTCCTACTGAGGAAGCTGCCCCGGTCGTAGAAGCCGCCTTGGTCGCAGAAGCTGCGCCAGTTGCGGAAGCTGCTCCTGTGGAGGAGGCTCCCGTTGAGGATGCCGCACCTGTGGAGGATGCCGCACCTGTGGAGGAAGCTGCGCCAGTTGCGGAAGAAGCACCGGCTGCCGAGGCCGCACCTGATGAAGAGGCACCTGCTGCTCAAGAGCAGAAGGAGGATTAATCGCTAAAAATTCATAACGGCCCGTTCGGAGCTTTCCGGACGGGCCGTTTTTTTTATCCTCCGGACGTGCCACGGGATCCTCTCTACATTTGCGGAACGACGGCGTCGGGAAAGACCTCCCTGGCGCTGTCTTTGGCGGAGGCTCTGGATGGCGAGATTGTCAATGGCGACGCCTTTCAGGTTTATCGCGGGCTGGAAGTTTTGAGTGCCGCTCCCTCAGCCGGGGAGATGATGCAAGTCCCACATCATTTTTTTGGGTTCCTATCGATGGAAGAAAAGATGGATGCGGCCCGCTATGCCGGTTTGGCTAAGCCGGTGATGGAAGAAATTCAATCGAGGGGAAAGCTTCCAATTGTCGTTGGTGGCTCCGGTTTGTACCTAAAATTTCTCACGCACGGAGTATCCGAAGCGCCATCCGCTGATCCCGTGTTGCGAGCAGAGTTGGATAAACTCTCGGTTGAAGAGGTGCTTCGTCGACTTCAGGAGCTCGACCCCGAGGAGGCGGCCCGACAGGTGAAGCAGAACAGCAACAATCACCGCCATCTGACGCGAGCATTGGAGATCTGCCTTCTCACCGGCGGGACGGCTTCGGAACGTCGACGAAATTTTGACGTCTCTCTCGACGAACTTAACCTCAAGGGAGTAGTCTTAAACTGGGACCGGGAGGTTTTGGCTGAGCGGATTCAACTTCGTACTGCGTTGATGCTTGAGCATGGTGCGATCGATGAAGTGCGGGCCTTGCCGAAAAATGCCGACACCGTAAGGCAAGCGATCGGCGTGAAGGAAATCGAATCTTATTTGGCCGATGAATGCACCCGTGAAG
Source organism: Akkermansiaceae bacterium (assembly GCA_029253285.1). Classification (GTDB taxonomy): domain Bacteria; phylum Verrucomicrobiota; class Verrucomicrobiia; order Verrucomicrobiales; family Akkermansiaceae; genus SW10. The sequence continues at coordinate 14,092 of JAQWZU010000224.1, forward strand.
AGTGTCTCGAGAAGATCGCTATCTCGACCCGGCAATACGCCAAACGACAACGCAATTGGTTCCGTCGTGAACAATGGCTGCATCCCTTGGATGGAGGAAAATCGACCGACGAATTGGTGGAAAAAACGAAGGCGCTTATCGCTCCGTGTTAAAGGGCTTCACAATACCGCTTTCCAGTGAGCCGCCCAGCCAGGCTAGCAATTGGTTGATCTCGGGGTGATCACGTCGCAGGGCTTCGAGAGCTTCCCAACCGCAATGGGTTCGGGATTCACCAGCCGAAATACGTTCGATGTTCACCCGGCTCATGAGGGCTTCCGTTTCCCGGTCCATGGCGTTGGTGATCTGGGAAGGATGGGGAAGGTCGTCGAGGTTTTCGGCGGAGAGACCAAAGCTAGTCACACCAATTCCCAGGTGAAGAGCCAGACGGCGGATTTGATCGGCGAGGTTTTCATCGGCAATGCTGTCGGCAAGATAAAGTTCGCCGCCATTGGCCCAAAGTGAGGCGCTCATGGCCTGGAAGAGATCTTCGCGGAAGGTATCGTAGCTGGTGTCGACACGCATGCGCACCGAGGATAAACGGTAAGGAGGAAGTCCAAGGGTTTGTTTCAGGGCGAGATGGGCCGGGTCAAGTTCAAGACCGTTCTCGCTGAAGTCACCGTGCTCCCAATCGATCATCACCATTTCAGGAAATTTCCAGAGGTTGCCGAGAGGAGCCTCCTTCGAAAGGGACTCACGAAATTCAAAGGTAAACTGTCCCTTGGTTTCGGCATACTTTTGCACGATGGCGCGGAACTTATTAAGCCGCAGCATCGCCTGATCGAGCGCATTGTGATCATCGAGGCCGTCTAGGTTTCGCTGGGAGATCGAAACGATCCCCTGCACGCGGGAAAGCTCGGGCATGGAGGCTCCACGGCGATAGTAGCCCTGTCCTTTTTCCACCTTCGCGATGGGGGAGCTGGGATCACAGGACATCACCGAGAAGTGATATCGCAGGGAGGCGTCCGAGTATTCTCCGCTCAGTTTTAGCCTCAGAAGACGAATAAGCTCCGTTCCCTTGACTGCCTCCTTGGGGTTGATGGGAAGGAGGTCGGAGAGAAGCTCCGAGAGCTGGTTGCGAAGACTCATGAATGATTTTAAAAGAAAGTGAAAAGGCGGGACTGAATGCAACGGGATTGTGGAGGCTTTCGGCAAGCCCCAAGTCACAAGAATTCAAAAAAAATACGATACTCACGGGGCTTTCACATCTTATTCACAAAATCTTTCTTCAGTTTCGCTGAATGGATGAATTCCTCTTGCCGTCCCATAGGGTGAACTATTAAGAAACCAGCATGAAAGCAATCCTCACTCTGAGCCTCATTTTCGCGGCTCCCAATCTGTCTTTGGCCAACGAGGGGGAAGCCATTATGGAGTCCGTCCGCCAAGTGGCCGTCTTGCAAGATTCGCAGGATTTGCATGGCACGATTCGCAAAGGGCGAACCAAGACCCCGCTTTCGATGTTTCTTCGCGGGGAGAATATTCAATTCGCGCTGAATGGAGGGAAGGAGTTTTTTTTGCTGAGTTTGGGGCAGAACAGCCAGCAACTGGAGCAGCTGGTTGGAGGGAAGCGGGCAAAGTTTCCAGCCGCCAAGATTGCCGCACCCATTGCCAACTCAGATGTGAGTTATGAGGACCTCGCTCTGTCGTTTTTGTATTGGCCGAATCCTACCGTCGTAGGTGAGGATAAGATTAACGGGCAGGACTGCTGGAGGCTTCATGTGGTCAACCCGGGTAGGAGCGGGCGCTACCGGGAAACCAGTGTGTGGGTCACTAAAAAGCAGCGCGCGCTCATGCGGGTGATCGGCTATGGGCCCAAGCCGTCGAGATTGGCTTTGAAGCAATTTGAAATCACCGATTTGATGAATATCAAGGGGCGTTATACTGTGAAAACGATGAAGGTGCGTTCATTTGATGCGAAAGGAAATACCAAGGGGATCTCCTATATCGATTTCAAAGCGCCCTTGCAGGTTAAGAAGCGCGGACGCTAGGAATTAATCGTCCAGATTAAAGGCCGTGTGCACTACGCGCGCTGCCTTTTCTATCTCCCCTTCGTCCACCGTGACGGAGATCTTGATTTCCGAGGTGGAAATCATGCCGATGTTGATGCCGGCTTCGCCGAGGGATTCGAACATCTTAGCCGCCACTCCAGAGTGTGAACGCATGCCAATGCCGACGCAGGAAAGTTTAGCGATGCCAGCCTCAGTCTCGATTTCGGCTTCGGGTGAAATTTCGTCGAGAACCTTTTTTAAGGCGCTCTGTGCGCGCCCGAGGTCGTTGGTATGCATCGTGAAAGAATGACGAGCGAGGCGATCATGGGCGATGTTCGAGACGATCATGTCGATGTTGATTTCCGCTTCGGCGAGGGAGCCGAGAATTTTTCCAGACATGCCCGGAGTGTCGGGGATGCCGGTGATGGTGACGCGGGCTTGGGAGCGCTCGATCGAGACTCCTCGAATGACTACAGATTCCATGGCTTCGTGTTCTTCGGTGACTATCGTCCCGGGGTTTTCATTGAGAGAGGAGCGGACTTCGAATTTCACTCCGTATTTTTTGGCAAACTCGACAGAGCGGGATTGCATGACTTTGGTGCCGACCGAGGCGAGTTCAAGGAGCTCGTCGTAGGAAATTTCCGGAAGCTTCCGGGCTTTTTGGACGACGCGTGGGTCGGCGGTATAGACGCCATCGACGTCGGTGAGAATTTGGCAAAGATCAGCCTTCACAGCGGAAGCGACGGCAATGGCTGAAAGGTCGGAGCCGCCGCGGCCGAGGGTGTGGATTAATCCGTCGGGGTTGGTGCCCTGAAAACCGGCGACTACGACAGTTTTGTCTGCGGCGAGATAATTATTGATGAGGTCAGGCTTGATGTCCTCGATGCGGCCGCGGGTATGGGAGCCGCTGGTGAGGATGCCGGCCTGCCTTCCGGTGGCGGAAACAGTGTCGACTCCGATCTCGTTCAGAGCGATGGAAAGGAGGGCGATGGACTGTTGTTCTCCCGAAGAGAGGAGAACGTCGAGCTCGCGTTCGGCAGGCTCCTGACCAAGTTCATTGGCCATGCTGATCAGCTTGTCGGTCACACCGCCCATCGCCGAAATCACGGCAACGACTTGATTGCCCTTATCACGCTCCGCTTTGATGCGTTGGGCAACATTTCTAATGCGGTCAATCGAGCCGACGGAGGTGCCGCCGTATTTTTGAACGATGAGAGCCATAGCTGAGGGGTTTCTTTAGTGCGCGGTTGCGGATTAGGCAAGCTTGAGGATAGGCAAAAAAAATCCCCCGTTATCGTGTGATAACGGAGGAAGAGAAAGTTCCGGTCAAGCTTTAGCGTCGTCGACGTAGGAGGCCGAGGAGGGCAATGCCACCTAGGAGGGCAGTGGAGGGTTCGGGGACAGCAACAGTGAATGTGCCGAAAGGAACGGCTGCTGCAGTTCCTGCTTCGTCAAGGCCATCGAGGCTGTTGTTGCCATCAAGTTCCCAATTCTCGATTGTCCAGACTGAATCGGGGCCTGTGTTGTTTTTCCGAGACATAAAGCTATCTTGGTAGATATTGCTGCCTCCCTCACCAACGACATCGACGACATTGTTGGTGCCGTCTTCGACAATACGAAAGCCATCGTTTCCGTTTCCGGATGCTGAACCCAATTGAATGGTGGGGCCGACTCCGACTCCAAAGACAGTCTCAAAGGAGCTGTCATTGCTTACCAAGTAAACAAATTGATCTGTGTAGCTTCCGGAAGGGAGATTGAATGTTTCATCGAAAGCTGCGCTGTTGGCGGCCCTTTGGAGGTCGTAGTTTCCCAAATCTTCAGTGCCTGAAACGTAGATCTCAATGGCGCGAGCGCTGAAGAGGACATTGGGATCTACAATCGTCGTGATGTAAATGGCGCCCTGGCTGAGTGTGGCCGATAAAGAGAGCACAAGGATGGAGGAGAGTTTTTTCATGGTAAGGGCTGCTGGCGAGGTGACGGATCTTTCCGGAAACAAGTAATCAATAACGGGTATTATTGTCGACATGTTTTTTATGACAAAATTGACGGAGGACTGCGAATTATAGGGTCTCAATCCGGAAAACAACCGGACGGGCGGTGATACAAGCGAGTTTTTCCACTTCCTGAAGAGCTGATTTGAGCTCGCCGAAGGGGCAGGTGTGGAGAAGAAACACCATTTCGAGGAATTCTGCGTCGGGATTGTCGGCATCGACAGGGGAGTG
>JAQWZU010000142.1 GCA_029253285.1 Akkermansiaceae bacterium
GAAGCGGATGCCGAGTCGACCCGGATCTATGCCGAAGCCTATGGCGGAACTCCCGAGCGGGAGAGCTTTTACGAGTTTGTGAAAACATTAGAAGCCTACGACAAAATACTCGACGAAAATACAACCGTTATCCTCTCGACTGATTCAGACCTATTTAAGTTACTCAAAGGCTCAAAACCAGAATAAGGAGTATGCTTCTCCACCCATTATTCCAAGGGTGGGTGGGGTTTCTTTCCCGTCAGGCCATGCCTTACCAGATCTTTTATCTCTTCCGGTCAGGGCTCATTGCTCGTGCAGATAGAGGGGCTTCCTAGGGAAAAGGGGCGAAGCGAGACCGGGTATATTCCTCTCCCAACTCTACGCGGCTTTATGGGTGCCCACAAGGTCGCCTCGGCCGCCGAGACGGAAAAGACCCACGGAGACCACTGGCGACGATAAGCAGATCATCGATTGCCTCCGCAGAAGTGACGGTTCTCAGGGTTTCCCTACCCCTCACATGCGCGCGCGTTACGCGCGTATAATATTATATGGCGCAAATTTTACCGCCATCCACAGAAATGAAACCAAAACAAAAAATCGCTAAACAACTTGAAATCGATGTTCGTGAATTATGCCAACCAGATGGGCGACGTGTTGGAGAAGAGGGCCATCAAGTCGCAGAACAATGGGTTGAAAAACGACTCAAAGAAATTGGGTGTATTCCCTATCGTGAAAATAGTTTTTCGCTCCCTTACGAGGTTGATGAGACTAGTTTTAAAAACTTTGCCGGCGTTATTGCGGGACGAGATAGAAGCTTACCGCCCGTCTTAATTGGTGCCCATTACGATAGCGTAATTGATGCGCCATGTGCTGATGACAATGGAGCATCAGTTGCTATTAGTCTTGCGGTCGGACTTGCAATCGCAGAACAAGGAGGACTGGAGCGTGATCTCATTGTCGCGATCTTCGACGCCGAAGAACCTCCCTTTTTCCAAAGTAAGGCAATGGGCAGTATTCGCTTCTATGAGGACCAAATAGATGAACGAGGAATCCACTTCGCTGTGATTTCGGACCTCGTTGGGCATGATGTCGCTTTTCCAAGTCATCTTACTAGAAGAATTCCAGCTGCTAATCTAATCACAGCGCCATTCGCTCCACTTACGTTTATGACAGGAGCCGAAAGTCATCCTGCTCTCCCTGCTCTCCTCAATGATCTTAAATCTCCCAAAGGGATTAAATTAATCGCTATTCTTAACGACTATGTTGGGGACATGTCAGATCACGGAATTTTCCGTGAAAACAATGTGCCCTACGTCTTTCTCTCCTGTGGACGTTGGGAGCATTACCATCAACCCACTGACACCCCCGATCGACTCAATTACAATAAAATGGCTGCGATCACTGAATACTCCATCGATGTTTGTCGAACAGCATCGGCAGCCACATTCGCGGATGAGCTCTCAAGCGGTGATTCATTTGAATTTGAGAAGCAGACATGGAAGAAAGCTCTCGGGCTCATGAGGAGACCACTAGCCAGAGTGCTGGGGGTTTCTGACTTTGATAGCAGGGCAAATATAGATCGAGCTGTCGCAAAATTAATGAGCCTGGGTTTATAAAACCAGCTCTGTAGTCAATCTCACTGGATTCAAAACCCGCTCAGCATTGATGCTGGCGGGTTTTTTCTGACCTTCTCATTAACTTACCCTAGATCGGTTTGCCCAAACCAACTTTGATGGGTAATGCTAAGAATTTGCTTTTTGCGGAAAGCTCGCGAAGACCGGAGATTGGGGGCATCCCATGGGCCCGCTGTTACTTTGTCTTTCCGGCACCCCAGCGGGGCTCTTCGAGTTGGAATTCCCAGGTGTTGAGTTTTTGGAGCATGGCCTTGAAGGTGGCGGCGTGTTCCTTGGAAAGGTCCTTGGATTCGCCGATGTCGCTTTCGAGGTCATAGAGGGCTGGGTTGTTTCCGGTCTTTCGGTCGTGGACGATCTTCCATTTTCCTTCGCGCATGGCGCGGGGGCCTTTGCTGCCGCCTTGCCGCCAATAGAGCGGGCGGGGAGCTTCGGTGGCGGTGGTGGTTTTGGGAGTTCCATCGATGAGGGAGAGGAAGCTTTTCCCGTCGAGTTTCCAGGCCGGATCAACTTGGGCTTCGGTGGCTTCGATAACAGTGGGAAGGAGGTCAAGAGCGATGACAGGTTTGTCAACGACGAGACCGGCGGGGATTTTGTCAGGCCAGCGCATCGTCCAGGGGACGCGGATGCCGCCTTCCCAGAGGGTGCCTTTTTTACCCTGAAGGGGGGCGTTGATCGCGCCATTGGAAGTTTGGCCGCCGTTGTCGTTGGTGAAGAGGACAATGGTGTCTTTCTCGAGACCTTGAGCCTTGAGGCAGTCGAGGATTTTGCCGACGTTGTCGTCGAGACTGACGATGAGTCCGGCGTAGTTGGCGCGCTTTTTTTCTTTAATATGTGCGGTGCGGGCGGCGTCTTTGGGTTTTGGTTGAAGCGGTCCATGGGGTGAGGTGAAGGAGACGAAGAGGTAGAAGGGCTCCTCCTTATGCTCCTTGATGAAGCGGCAGGCGGCGTCGCCGAAGCGGTCGGTGACGTAGCCGTCTTCCTTGGTGTTTTTTCCGTTCTCTTGAATGACGCGGTGGTCGCTGATTTTCTCTTGTGAGAAGTAGGGGCGGGAGCCTTGAAGGAGTCCGTAGAACCAATCGAAGCCACGTTTGTTGGGATGGTAGGCTTCGGGATAGCCGAGATGCCATTTGCCAATAAGGCCGGTCTTATAACCGATTTTTTGGAGTCGTTTGACACCGAAGGTTTCGGTGAGTTCGAGTCCGTTTTTGGTTCCCGGAGGGAGGTTGTTGTCGTAACCGAAGCGTTGTTGGTAGCGCCCGGTCATGAGGCCGGCGCGGGAGGGGGAGCAGACCGAGCCTGCCATGTAGGCATTGGTGAAGCGGGCTCCGGCTTTGGCAATGCGATCAATGTGCGGAGTGAGATTGATCATCTCCGGAGCACAGTTGGGCTGAAAGCCAAAGTCGGCGTAGCCGGCGTCGTCGGAGTAGAGGACAACGACGTTGGGCTTCGCCGCCGCGAGAGAAGACGCGGCGACGAAAAGAATGATGCGGGCAATCATGTCGCGGGGGCTAGCGACGCTCTTTCTTTTGTTGGTGCTTGATGGCGGCCAGGTGAAGCTTGGCCATGGTCTTTTGGGCTTCTAGTCCGGAGATGAGTCCGGCTTCGACGGCCTGATGAAGACTTTTTTCGATGGCATCGAAACGGGCATGGTGATGGCGTTCGCGCTGACGCTCGGCATGTTCACGCGCTTCGTCCAGTTGGCGCTCGGTGTGGTTGTGCTCGTGGTGCCCACGTTCTTCATGATCGCGATCTTGTTTGTGTTCACGATCTTCGTGCTTACGGCGTTCCTGTTGTTCACGCTCCTCGTGTTCGCGTCGCTTCTGATGATCAGCTTGTTCGTTACGTTTGTGGTTGGCGGCCTCGCGTCTTTTCTCAAACTGTTTTTTCATCTCGGCAAATTTGGCCTTAGCCTGTTCTTCGGTCAGGTCGCCTCGTTTGACACCTTCTTTGAGGCGTCGTTCGATGGATTCGAAATTAGGTTTGTCGCTTTTTTGTTTGGCGTTGCGCTTTATCTCCATCATTTTTTTCATCTCGGCGAATTTGGACTTGGCTTCCTCCTTGGTGATGTCGCCGCGTTCGACGGCGCTTTTGATACGTTTTTCGATGTTCTCGAGGTCGCCTTTTTTTCGCTCTGGTTGATCGCGTTTTTGGCCGTGCTCCTGAGCGATTGCGGGCAAGGTCAGAAGGGTGATAGTTGTCAGGATAAGGACTCGGGTTTCCATGATTTTCTTGGGTTATTTGATTTCTTTGATCCGAAGGTTACGGAACTTGTAGGTCTGACCTTTCTCGCCGTGGTGTTGAATGCCAATGACGCCGCTGGAGTCCTTGTCGTCCGTGATGTCGGTGGTCACGACGCCGTTGACTTCGATTTTGATGTGATTGCCTTTGCAAGTGATGCGGTAGGTGTTCCAGTCGTTGCGTTTGAAGGTTTTTCCAGCGCGCCTGAGGAAGGCTGCGACACTTTCCTTGTCGCTTTTTTTCGGGCTGATGAACCACTTGCGCCTACCCTCGTCGTAGAGACCGCCGGACCAATTACGGGTACTGCCATCCACCTCTGACTGGTATCCGAAGACTTTGTTGGGTCCAGAGTGGGCCCGGAACATGAAGCCGCTGTTAGCCTTTCCTGCGGGGAGTAGGATCTCGCCTTCGAAGATGAAGTCGGAGTATTTTTTCTCGGTGACGAGGAAGAATTTTTTGTCGGCGGTGAGATGGAGTTCGCCGTTGACGACTTCGATCTTGCCCCATTTATAAGGATTGGTCCAACCGGCGGTCGTCTTGCCGCCGGAGAGGGGAGTGAAGCCATCTTTGTCCTGTGCCAGCAGGGGGAGGGCCAGAGCGAGCCAGGGGAGGACAATTGTGTGCAACTTCATCTCTCGGTATTCTGGAGGGGCGATAGGCGACTGGCAATCAATTTGGCGTGTCAGGAATGGAATCGGATGAATATCGGTGATGATCGTTTTACACCGCTACAAAGGTCAGGCTTGGACTTTCTCGAGGAGTGAAAGGGGCAACCTACTCTCTCTCGAAGCCCAGGTCCTCCGAAGAGCTAGGAAATTTATGATGAAGGCGATCCGGGGTTGGCAAGGCGGCGGGTCCGGATTATGGACTTTTCCCATGGGGCTTAAGAGCGTAGAGATGGCACGGAGATGCACGATGGCTGGAAACGAGAAAATTCTCGTGCGAAATACCAAGGTTTGTTCGTAGTTGTTCTTGAATCCAATCACCCCTGAGTTGCGTGATTTTTAACAGTTATCAATTCTGGGCCTTTTTTGCCCTTGTCGCGTTGGCCTACCGGTTTCTCGGGCACCGGCAGCAAAATCATTTGCTGCTAGCGGCGAGTTATTTCTTTTATGCCTGCTGGGACTGGCGTTTTCTGGGGCTGATTATTGGGATCACGGCGGTGCATTATGTCGCGGCCTTGAAGATTGGAGAGGGAGATGAAAAGGAAAGGCGGCGATGGTTGGTCGGGAGTGTGGCGATCTCCCTGTTGTTGTTGGGCATCTTTAAATACCTAAATTTCTTTATCGAAAGCACGGGCGTTTTCCTGGGGCGGATTGGGTTTGAGGCTCATTTCGAATCGCTCTCGATCATTCTGCCGGTGGGTATTTCGTTTTATACCTTTCAGACTCTCTCCTACACCATCGATGTATTGCGGGGGGAGACCAAGCCAACGCGAAACTTCGGAGACTTTGCGCTTTATGTGGCATACTTCCCTCAATTGGTAGCTGGACCGATTGAGCGCTCGTCGAGGTTGTTGCCGCAGATCACGAATCCGCGAAAGCACCGAGCGGAGGATTTTACGATTGGGCTTTCGTTGGTGATGGTTGGTTTGTTTTTAAAGGTCGCGGTGGCGGATAATTTGGCCTTTGTAGCAAATGGGGTTTTCAAAGCGCCGGAGGGAGAAATTACGGGGACAGATACGCTGGCGGGAGTGTATGCTTTTGCTTTCCAAATCTATGGAGACTTCGCGGGGTATTCCTTCATTGCCTGCGGAGTTTCACGATGGTTGGGGATTCGTTTGATGACGAATTTCAAGCGTCCTTATTTGGCGAAAGGTCCGTCGGATTTTTGGAATCGCTGGCACATCTCCTTGTCATCGTGGTTACGGGATTACCTCTACATTCCGCTCGGCGGCAATCGGAAGGGCGTTGGAAATACCTACCGCAACCTCATGCTGACGATGGTGATTGGAGGACTCTGGCATGGCGCGGCGTGGACCTTTGTGATCTGGGGCTTGATTCACGGAGTGCTGCTTTGTCTGTATCGCATAAAGCTGATTAAGGTAAAAGTTCCAGCGGTGATCGCCGTGTTGGTGTTCTTCCATTTGACCTGCCTGACCTGGTTGTTTTTCCGGGCGGATTCCTTTGGGCAGGCGATGGTATTGCTTGAGTTGATATTCTTTGAGCAAGGGCTGACGCCATTTTCTTCGTATGCTTTTGGATCGTTGGCCTTCTTTTGTCTGCCTCTCGTGGTGGCGGAGATTTGGAGTGATCGCAGAGAGGAACGGAGATTGCATCATTTGCCCTGGCAGGGTCGAGCGGCGGTGTATTGCTACCTTGTGTGGATGATCATTACCTGTGCTCCGACGGTGCACAGTGACTTTATTTATTTTCAATTCTGATGTCTGAATTCCGTGTGACCAGTTTTCGGCAGGAGCTCAAGGTTCTTGCGGCTCTCGTGTGCTTTCTTGCCGGGTTGGAATTGATCGCCCGGATGATTTCGGAGTCTCTGGATGATGATCGGGCACACATCGCGCAATTTGACGAGCTTGTTGGGGAGCTTGGAGAGAAGAAAGGAGCGGTCTTGGGGAATTCATTGCTACTTCACGGTTTGGATTTGGAGCAATTTGCGCAAGAGTCTCCTGATTTCTCCACGATCCGGGTGACACCGGTTTCGTCAGCGGTGTTGGATTGGGGGCATCTCTATGAACGTTACTTTTTGAAAGGTGAGGAATTGCCGGAGCATTTGTTTGTCGGCTTCGTGGCATGCGCCGTGACTCTTCATGAAGCGGGAATCCCGGTTCAAGAATTTGAAGCAAACCATGTGGATGATTCCAAGCCCGCTGAGTTGCGTCGATTGTCGCGCCATTTTGTATCGACTGGTTCGCTGTCGCAGTTGTGGGAGCGTGAGCGTTTTGACACCCATCAACGTGTGCAGTCGGGGCTTTCCCATGTCTCCGCGTTGATTGGCGATCAACCGGCGCATCGGGAGCGGGTGCTCGATTACTTTATCGATTGGTATCGGTTGGGATTACGGACGAATCAGGATTGGGTGACAGGTGATGTCGAGAGTTCTGTCGAGCGACAATCAAGCTTCGAAAGGATGACTCGTTTTATCGATATGGTACAAGCAGGTGGAACGAGGCTCTGGATTATTCCCTTGTCTCAGCCTGAATATTGGGAGTTGAACTCCGGACTACTTGAATTGATTGAGAAGAAAGGTGTCGGCTTGATGGATGCTCGTTCCATCCCGGGGATGACGGCGGATGACTTTTCAGATGGCTACCATCTCGGAGAGAGTGGAGCTGAGAAATTTACTAAGTGGTTCGCGGAGGAAATTTCCGAAAAGATCACTCAAGACCCATGATGGTGAGTGCAGGGCTGTCCAATGAATCGCCCATTTTTTTATTAGCCAAGGATTGATAAAGACGCGAGTCAGGAGTGATCACGGTTAGTTCGCAGCCGAGGAAGTCGGTGGTGAGCCCGCCGCCAGTGGGAGCGAGGAAAAAGAAGCTGAACTCGCCATCAATTTCGGCTTCCACGAGGGCGCCGGGGCCAACGGCATCGGAGATGGTGTAGGCGGGTGCCTCGAAGCGCTGAAAGACGTCGAGGGCGGCTTCAGCTTGGGCGAGTTGTTCGGCCTGAGCCTCGGCGAGATAGGCCGCTTCAATGGCGCGGGTGTCGTATTTTCCCTCGGACTTGGCTTCGTCGCCTGACGAGCCTTCGTTGGAGACTGCGAGGGCGGACTTCATAATGTCTACTTGGTCGGCAAGTTGCTTTTGAAGGATGATGATGACCTCTGCTTTCGTCACGAGGGGGAATAGATAGTCTCCTTTGACCCGATCCGTCAAATTTCCCGTGCACCTTGTCGCAAAAGAAATAGGCTCCGCGCCATGAGCCACCTGGAATTGAGTCGAGATCTTCTGATGGATGCCGGCGGGCATGTTGAGATGAAAAAGGCGCGCGGGATTCATCGGGAGGGTGGCGTAAAATCGGCTCATTATGAAAACGGGGTGCTCTCGGGTGAACTGCGGGTGGGAGGAAAGATGAAGAAGGTTTCGATGGAGATTATTTCCAAGACACACATGGAAAACAAGTGCACCTGCCTGAT
>JAQWZU010000143.1 GCA_029253285.1 Akkermansiaceae bacterium
CTTCGGGGTGTTTGAGGGCGGCGTTGAAATCTTTGGTTCCTGTTGGCGCGATGGCGCCGATGACCTCGACGTTTTCTTTTTTCAAGAGGTTCCAGTAGGATTCGTCATTGAGCTTGATGGAATTGGGAAGGCCTTTGAAAGCCGCGTGCTCGGTGTTGAGGTAGATGGAATGAGCATGATCGAACTTGCTCCACTTTGAGGTCTTATTGCCCTTCCAGGAGCCGCCGATACAGCCTGCAAGTTTCTTTGCGCGGTCAACCGGGCGCATAATACAGGACTCGTGGAGGGACACGACACTGCCACCATCATCGACGAATTTTTGATACATCGCGAATTGCTCATCGGTGAGATACGGAAGATGAAGATATTGAATGAGGAGGTCAGCTTTGCCGAACTGCTCCTGCGTGGGGAATTGATAGGCCTCATCTATGGCGATCCGTGGAATGGCTTTCAGCATCGGGACGAAGAGTTCCTTGATGCGGATGTAGTCGTGCTCGCCGCCGCGATGATCTTCGGGTCCGTAGAGCCAGAGTATGTTGACGTCCTCTTCCAGCTTCGCGTCTTTAAAGTTGCCGGTGAGTTTCAGGACTTCCGATTTGGGAATCGGGTCATTGGGCACGGAGCTGTTGTTCTTGCTCTGGGCGGAGAGAAGTCCAACGAGAATGAGAAGGGGCCAGAGGATGCTTTTTTTCATAGAGCAAAAGAAGAACTTGAATACCCCGGAACGGAGTTACTTCTTTCTTTTCTCAGCCTTGGGGAATCACGTTTATGCCAGAAGCTCAGAAACTTCGCCATCGCTGTAGTGGAAATTTGGGGTATTCACGTCGGCCTGCTGGAGGAGGGTGAGCCAGTAGTTGGCGAGAGAGGTGTCTTCTTTTGGAAGGATGATGTGGCGACCATGCTTGATGCGATCTGCACCACCACCGGTGAGGAGGGCAGGTAGGCTTTGAAGCCCGTGACCGGCACGGAGGTTACTGCCGTAGCTGACGATGCAGGTGTCATAGAGTCGGCGATTATCGAGGTCTTTGGTCTCTTTCAGTCGATCAATGAACCAGGCAAAGAGCTCCATGAGTTTATGGTCGCGCTTTTCCGAGGCGGCTCTTCGATCGTCTGAAAATCCATAGTGACTGAGGGTGTGGGGGCTGAGGGAGATATCGAGACTGTTGATCAACGAACAGACCGGGAGACGGTAGCTGGCGACACGGGTCATGTCGCTTTGAAGAGCCAGGATGAGCATGTCTAGCATGAGGCGAATCTCTTTTTCACCGGTCAGTTCAGCCGGGGGCGTATCGAAGGGTGCTTTCGACTTGGGGACGTTGGCCCATTTTTCCTGCCGTTCGAGACCGAGTTCGATATCGCGGACACTGGTGAAGTATTCGTCGAGTTTGATTTGGTCTTCCTTGGAGAGGGTGCGTTTGACGCTGCCGCCATCAACGCGAACGAGATCGAGGATACTCTGTTTATTGTCGAGCCGCTCGAGGAGTTGTTCGGGCGAGTCACCTTTTTGCGCAAAGAGGGTGCGGTAGAGTTGGAGTGGCGTGGGGATTCCGGGAATGGAGCGGCCCCGGTTGTCGGCTGAGAGGGAATAGCCAGTTCCATGTCCAGATCCCTGTCCGGGGATCGGTTCGCGGGCGGTAAGGACGAGCGATGCAAAGCGGTTGTCCTTGCCAATGGTTCGCGCGGCGAGTTGATCACAGGAGACCCCGTCTTCGTGTTCCCGGAAGCTACCGCAATTCAGATAAGCTCCGCTGCCGCCGTGCGGATTTCTCACGCCGAGGTTAGTGAGATTGGAGACGATGGTGAAATCATCCTGGTGTCGCTCCAGAGCTTTGAGACCCTGGGTGAGGCCAATGGCGGAAAATCGCCCCGCCTTGCTGGGAAAGAAACTTTTCCCTCCCTCGCGCCCTGAGTCGGTGAATCCGTAACCGCCGCCGAGAAAGATCAGCCGTTTGGGTGCGGCCGTTTTAGGGGCGGCGTGGGCGACTGAGTTGAGGAAAGGAAGTGCGAGGCAGTAGGCTCCCTGGCGGAGGAACGAGCGGCGCGAATGGGGATTGGTGATGATGTCCGACATGATTTCCTGAGATGATTTAGTTGTTAAAAAAGAGAGGGCTTCCGGCGACGGCGATTATCATATCCCTCATCCGGAAGCCATTTGGGCGGAGTTTGTCAATCATTCTATCGAGGTGAGGGGCATCGGTAAATTCGATATCCCGGCCGAGGGCATACACAAGGAGAGACTCCAGCATGTTGCGGGCAAGGTCTTCTTCGTGTGCGAGGAGAGTGGCCTGAAATTCGCTATAATTGGTGAAGGGCTTTCCTCCCGGTAATGAGCCATTGATGACGATGTCCTCTTTCGTCCGGGAGCTCGTTTTTTCGACCTCACGCCAGCGTCCAATGAGGTCGAAATTTTCCAAGGCAAGACCGATGGCGTCCATTTTGCGGTGGCAGGATGAGCACTGCACCCTTGATTGGTGGAGTTCCACGAGTTGACGATTCGTCAGAGGGCCATCGACACCCGAACCGAGCTCCGGGACATTGGGTGGTGGAGGTGGAGGCATGTCATTGAGGAAGCGGTTCATCAGAATCATTCCGCGAATAGTTGGTGAGGTGCGTTCTCCGTTGGAGCCGGCGGCGAGGAAAGCGGCTTGAGAGAGGTAGCCGCCGCGCGGGGAATCCGCCGGGAGCTTTACTTTGACAAATTCATTAGTGATGACATCCGGGATGCCGTAGAGCGTGGCAAGCTGAGCATTCACGGTCACGAAGTCCGATTTAATCAGCCTGGAGACAGGGAGGTTTTCCTTCACCATGGTTTGAAAATAGGCGATCACTTCCTGTTTGATGGAATGACGCATACCGGCGTTGTAGGTCGGAAACTCCTTTGAGACAGAGATCGAGTTGAGTCTTACGAAATCCGCCCACTGGCTCCCGAAGCC
>JAQWZU010000005.1 GCA_029253285.1 Akkermansiaceae bacterium
TTTAATTTTCAAAGCGATTCGGTTGAAGCCGAATCGCTTTAGTTTGCTTAAAAAAAGACCGAAAAAGGGCTCAAATCCTTGACAGCGGGGCGTTGATCCCTATTTTGCCGCTCCGCGAACAAAGCACTCGTAGCTCAATTGGATAGAGCGCCTGACTACGAATCAGGAGGTTAGGGGTTCGACTCCCTTCGAGTGTGCCATTCGCCTTTTTTTCTCCTTTGTGGATTGGAAAAAAGGGAGGTGCTTTATGAGCGGGGAAACAAGCAGGTCAGCGCCCCGCATTGCTCGTTTCTTTCCAGTGGGGCACCTGTCGGCTGGACGATAAACCAAACTAACCAAACCCTAACCATACAGTTATGAGTGAAACCGCAGTAGCGGAGTCCTCGAATGCAGAGCTTATCGCTCTCATCGACGAGCACTTCCGTGAATTCAAAGAAGGATCGATTGTCAACGGCACGATTCTTGACATCCGCCCCCAAGTCGTCGTTGTCGACATTGGATATAAATCAGAAGGGGCCATCCCGGTCTCCGAATTCGAAGATGAAGAGATCGAAGTCGGTGACGAAGTAGAAGTTCTCCTTGAGCGTCTCGAAGATGATGAAGGACTTATCGTCCTCTCCAAAGAGAAGGCTGCTCACAAGCAGAACTGGGAAAAGATCATGAAAGTTTACGAGGACGGTGGACTCGTGAAAGGAAAAGTCAAAGGCGCTGTCAAAGGTGGCCTGATCGTGAACGTCGGAGTCGAGGCATTCCTCCCCGGTTCACAAGTCGACATCATTCCTCCCCGCGACTTGCAAGAGTACGTGGGCAACATCTACGAATTCAAAATCGTTAAAGTTAACGACGACCGCAAGAATCTCGTCATCTCCCGCCGGGAAGTGATCGAGGCCGAGCGTGCCGAGCTTCGCCAGAAGTTCCTTCAGACTGTTACCGTTGGTGACAAGGTTGAGGGACAGGTTAAGAACATCACCGACTTTGGTGCGTTCGTCGACCTTCAGGGCATGGACGGACTCCTTCATATCACCGATATGAGCTGGGGCCGTATCTCCCATCCTTCCGAGATGCTCCGCATCGGCCAGACTCTCGAGGTTCAGATTCTCGAAGTCGACCGCGAGAAAGAGCGCGTCTCACTTGGTCTCAAGCAAATGACCGACAACCCATGGCAGGACATCGAAGCCCGCTTCCCAATGGGAGCCGAGGTTTCCGGAAAAGTCACCAAGCTTCTTCCATACGGTGCCTTCATCGAAATCGAAAAGGGTGTCGAAGGTCTCGTTCACGTTTCCGAGCTTTCCTGGGTCAAGCGCATCACGCGCCCCAGCGATGTGCTTGAACTCGATCAAGAGATCACCGCAGTCGTGTTGGGAATCAGCACCGAGGAGCAGAAAATCTCCCTTGGCGTTCGCCAGCTCGAAGAGAATCCATGGTCCGAGATCGAAGCCCGTTACCCAATTGGCAAAGAGATCAAGGGCGAGGTTCGCAACCTCACTGCTTATGGTGCATTCGTAGGCCTCGAGGAAGGCATCGACGGAATGATCCACGTGTCCGACCTTTCTTGGACCCGCAAGATCAACCATCCTTCGGAAATGCTCAAGAAGGGCGAGGAAGTCGAGGCGGTTGTGCTTTCCATCGACAAGGAGAACCAGCGTGTTTCCCTCGGTATCAAGCAGCTTGATAACGATCCATGGTCCGACATCGACGGCAAGTTCAAGGTCGGCGACAAGGTCACCGGAACGGTTGCCAAGATTGCTTCCTTCGGAGCCTTCGTCAGCCTCGACGGCGACATCGACGGACTCATCCACATCTCCCAGCTCAGCGAAGAGCACGTGGAGCGCGTCAAGGACATCCTCAAGGTGGCCGACGAAGTGGAGGCCCGCGTGATCAAGGTCGACAAGATCGAGCGCCGTATCGGTCTCTCCATCAAGGCGGTTGCTTACACCGAAGACCAGCTCCAGAAAGAGAGCCAGTCCTTCGAGACCCTCCGTCCATCCAGCGACCTTGTTGGTCTGGAGCAAGCGTTCAACCTTGCGACCACCAAAGAAGAATCCGAGGAGTGGAGTCCTTCCGAGGACTAGTCCTCGCGGATTAACAAAAACCTTCAAAGCCGCTTCGGGAAACCGAAGCGGCTTTTTTGTGGGGCTTGAGTTTTAACGCCAGTGGCGTTCCTTTAGCCCAGGTTTGCCGAAGTGAAACGGAGGATACCCCGGAACTCTCGTCCGGATGAATCACAAGCCCGGAGGGCTTGTGTCCACTGTTACATGACCTATGGATGATGAGAGCGCGATACCGTGGTGTTGGGTAGCTTTTATTGACGGTAACCCAGGGTAGGTATTGCCAACCCTGCGCTGAAAGGCGTGACTCCTTTGGTATCGGATCCACCTACGATTTCTGATCGTGGATCCACTGATGAACGTGCTTTGACCAGAGGTGATACCCTTTCGCGCTCAAGTGGAGGCCGTCTTTGACAAAGAGATCATTCATCGGCTTGCCGTCTTTGCCGAGCATGGTGGGGGGAATAGGGAGGTAGTGAAGTTTGGGGTTAGCCTCGGTGATTTTTTTGATAGCCTGATTAGCCTTGTTCATTTTTGGCCAGAGATTCCATCGCTTGAGACTAGGCTTAATTGGGACGAAGACGATGTCGGTTTTTGGGAGTGCCTTGTGAACTTTGGTGACGAATTTTTGAAAGTCGGCGGTGACGATCTCGGCGGTCTTGCCGTTGCTGATGTCATTGTCGCCGGCGTAGAGAAAAACGACCTTGGGCTGGCAAGGGATAAGGATGCGGTCGGCGTAGAAGAGGGAGTCTTCCAGTTCAGAGCCTCCAAAACCGCGGTTGATGGTAGTATGCTCAGGGAAGGATTTTTTAAGATCCCACATGCGGGCGCTCGATGATCCGATAAAGAGATAGGCTCCTTTGGGAGGCGGGTTTTTTTTGTCAGTGGCTTCAAACTTCGCTATGTCCTTTTTCCACTTTGCGGGAGCGGCGGAGAGAGACGTGAGGAGAATGAGGAACAGGGAAAGATGTTTCATCCTTGCCGACTACGCGGAGTCGGCGGTGAATATTTCGGTTTGAGGATGTCTGATTTCGGGGCGATCTCGCCTAACTTAGGGCGGTGGTCGCAGACTCCCGTTGTCCTGAGCTTCAATAGTTGGCCCTGTTGGGACCTTTTACGAGAGAAGGTGAGCCCCCAGAGCCGGCCGGGTGGCGAAGATGAGCGGTGTGATGCCGGTTTTTTCGAGGTAGCGCTGGTGCAGAGTCTCGGCGATTTTAGAGGCGTCTTGAGTGCGGCAGAGGGTAACGGTTGAGCCCCCGAAGCCTCCGCCGGTCATGCGGGCGCCGAGGACGCCGCCTTCGAAGCCGATTTCGTTGGCAATCTCTACCATGAGGTCGAGTTCGTCACAGGAGACTTCGAAGTCATGATTAAGGGAGCGGTGGGAGCCGGCCATGAGAGGACCGATTTTAGAAAAGTCATTGTTCTTGAAGCTTTCCACAGCTTCAATGGTGCGCGCGATTTCACTGACGACGTGTCGGGCGCGGCGGAACATGACGTTGCCCATTTCCTTTTCGTGAATGAGAACATCGTCCATGGTGACATCTCGCCAGCTCTTCTTTCCGATCATAGCGAGAGCATCTTCGGTGGCTTTGCGGCGGGCGGCGTAGCCTCCATCGGAGAGGTCATGGGAGACATTGGTGTTGGCGACGACGATTGAGAGGCTGGGATCAGAGAAGGGAACGAGCTCCGAATTTCCCGAGCGGCAATCGATAAGGATGAGGTGGTTTTCCTTCCCGTAGGCCGAGGCAAACTGGTCCATGATGCCGCAGGGGACTTTCGCAAAGTCGTGCTCGGCTTTTTGAGCAAGGAGGGCTTTGTCATGGGTCGCGAGGACAGTATCGACCAGACCTTCGAGAAGCGTGGCAAAAGAACATTCGAGAGCGGCGGAGGACGAGAGTCCGGCTCCAAGGGGAACTGACGAGACGATGCAGGCATCGAATCCTGGAATGCGGTAGTTGAGGTCCTGAAATCCTTTGATGACGCCGCGGAGGTAGTTAGACCATTTCACGTCGGAGATGGCCTGTTCTGTGGAGAGGTCAATCTCGACGATTTCTTGTCCTTCGGTTGCGATGCGAGCGATGTGGCTGTCGTTTGGGCGGGCCGCGAAGACGACGTAGCGCTCGATGGCCAGAGGAAGGACGAAGCCGTCGCAGTAATCAATATGCTCCCCGATAAGGTTGACTCGTCCGGGAGCCGCAGCAATGAGGCTTGCCTCGACCTTCAGCTTGTCCTGAAGACTTTTCCGGGCGTCGGCAGCGAGATCGTTGAGAGCTTGATTTGGATTCAGCATAAATGGAACGCTGGTATTCATAGCGATTTGGAGAAAAGGGGGCAAGGCCGCGTAAAAAAAAGCCCCGCGCGTGAAGAATCACGGCGGGGCGGATGGGATTGAGCAAAGTAATCAGCGTTACTTGGCGAACGCGGCATAGAAGGCGAATACTAAAATCACGGAGGCGGCACTCGCCCACCTGACACCCTTCCATGGCGTCATATCGATGGTGTTCCGCGTTTCGATTTTCCATGGTTCGGAGCGTGGGGAGATTTTGGCCATGACGAGGAGGTAGCTAACGAGTAAGGCGAAAACGATTCCCATGTAGTGGAAGTTGTGGATGCCAAGATCCTTAATTCCTTGTTTTATTGGAGCAACAAATGCTCCTAGGGAAATGAGAATGATGCCAGCAATCATGGCGGTTGAAGCGGCTTTGGCTGGAACGTTTCGATTGAGTAGTCCAACGAGGACGACAGAGAAGATGGGAATGAAATAGATCGCATTCATATCTTGCAAATAGGTAAAGATGGTCTCTTGAGAAGCGAGAATTGGCGCGCCAATCATCGCTGCGATGGCGATAACGACCACGAAGCGCTTAGCCGCTTTCACCGTTTGTTCTTCGGTTCCCTCGGGATTGATTTTGTGTTTGTAAAGTCCGATGCTGAAGAGAGCTGAAGTGGAATTGAGAGCGGCATTGAATGAGCTAAGAATTGCTCCAACCATGACCGCTGAAAAGAATCCGGTGAGGTATGGCGGTAAGAGACGCGAAACCAGGGTGCCGTAGGCGTCATCGGGCTTGATCCCTTCGGCAGAATAGAGGTGATAAGCAACCAGGCCAGGAAGGACGAGATAGAGCGGTCCGAGCAGTTTGAGCCCACCGGTGAGAAGAACACCTTTTTGGCCCTCAGCAAGGCTGCTTGCTCCAAAAGTTCGCTGAATGATTTGTTGATTGGTGCACCAGTAGAAGAGGTTCAAAAGTGCGACTCCCGTGAAGAGAGTTGAAAATGGAACGGAGACATCAACTCCCTCGGCGCCGGTTGAATCCATGTGTTCGGGATGGGTTTCATTAAGAGCTGTCCACCCAGCTCCGATTCCTTCTCCTCCACCCATTGCATTGAGGGCAAACCAAGCGATCATGATCCCTCCGATGAGTAGCCCGATTCCATTAATGGTATCCAGGACAGCAAGTGAGCGGAGCCCTCCGAATCGCGAGTAAAGCAATCCAAGAATCCCGATGAGCACACAGGTTAATTGAAGGAGAGTCGTGCTGTTTTCGATTCCAGTCAGGGTCGCTAGATCCATCATGTTGATGAGACCTTTGGCACCTGTGTAGAGAATAAGTGGAATCAGGATAAGCGCATAAGCAAATAGGAAGATTGTATTGGCAATGGATTGGGTTCGCTTATCGTAGCGTAACTCCAAAAATTGGGGAACAGTGGTGATTCCGGTTTGTAGGAACTTAGGTAGGAAATAAATTGCCATCAGGACCAAGGCTACAACGGCGTTTACTTCCCAGGCCATTACGCTGAGACCGTGTTTGAAAGCGGCGCCATTGAGGCCGACCATTTGTTCGGTCGAAAGGTTCGTGAGTAGGAGAGAGCCTGCAATGATTGGATAAGTGAGGCTTCGGCCTCCGAGGAAAAATCCATCGGAAGTGGATTTCTCGTCCTTACGGGTAATTCGCCAAGTGAGGAAACCGGCGAAAGCGGTGAAGAAGATGAAGGAGATTACGGTGAGAAACATACCTGAATTTGAGTTGCTTGTGGTTTCTGCTAATTGCAGATGGGGAATATTAGGGAGGCTGTTAGGAGCTGAGAAGGACTTTTTTTGGAGGAACTGGGCCAAAAGATATCCGGGGCTTCGTTGCCCTCCACCCCGCGCTCACATCTGACCACCCTTGGAGGTCCGTGAGTCCACGGAACAAAAAAACCGCGCGAGGTCTGACCTGGCGCGGTTTTTAGAATTATAAGGACTCCTAAAACGGAATGTCGTCGTCGGTGGGTTCAGATTCGTTGTCGAAAGAGTTATCGAAGGCTCCCGGAGGAGGGTCTTCCTGGCTGTCGCCATTTCCACCACCACCGCCGCCACCGCCACCGCCACCGCCTTCGATTTTCCAGGCGTTCAAGTTGACGTAGTAGCGCCCCTTGTATTCGTTGCCGCGGACGTCGAAGGTGACCTTGAGTTCGTCGCCTATACTGACTTGGTCAAGCTGGCTGATCTTATCGCGGACAACCTCAAATTTGACCATCTGAGGGTATTTACCGTCTGGGATTTCGATGACGAATTCACGCTTGGTGAATCCGCTGGCGAAGGTTTGGAGGTCTTCGAGAACTTTGAGCGTTCCGGTGAGTTCGAATGAATTAGCCATGGTGTGTTTCGTTGGTTATTTGTGGTGACGTCGAATGGTGAAGTTTTCCTGCTCCCAGATCAGCTCTGATTTTGGGAAGTGGTCTTCGTATTCGGGAAAGTAAGTATCGCCGGGATATTCCTCGTTGATGTGGGTGATATAAATGTCGTCGAGGATGGGCATGAAGAACTTGTAGATTTCGGCTCCTCCAATGATGAAGACTTGTTGGTCGATCAGTTGGAACTCCCGGAGCTCCTTCGGGTGGTGGATCGTCTCTGCACCGTCGGCGTGGTAAGCAGGGTTGTGAGTCAGGATGATGTTCTGACGTTTGGGAAGAGGGCGCCCGATGGATTCATAAGTCTTACGACCCATGACGATGGGATGTCCCAAGGTTTGTTTTTTGAAGAATTTCAAGTCGTCAGGGAGATGCCAGGGGAGGTCTCCGTTGGCTCCGATCACGCGATCGGAAGTCATGGCAACAATGGCAGATAATTTCATACAGCGACGGCAGCTTTAATATGGGGGTGGGCCTCGTAATCCACGAGTTCGAAGTCATCAAATGTAAAGTCATCAATCCCGGTGATTTCTGGATTGATCTTCATGGTGGGGAGAGAATTTGGGGATCGGACAAGTTGCTCGCGGGCCTGATCGAGGTGGTTCGAATACAGGTGGAGGTCGCCGAAGGTGTGGACGAAATCCCGCGCCTCATAACCACAGACTTGCGCGATCATGAGGGTGAGTAGGGCGTAAGAAGCGATGTTAAAAGGAACCCCGAGGAAGAGGTCGGCACTGCGTTGATAGAGTTGGCAGCTCAGGCCGGGTCGCTCGGAATCGGGATCGTGAACGTAGAATTGAAAAAGGAGGTGACAGGGCGGCAGAGCCATTTCGTCGACCTTACCGACGTTCCAGGCTGAGACGAGGTGGCGGCGGGAAGTGGGGTTGTTTTTCAGGCCGTCGATGAGCTGCGCGATTTGGTCGACGGTTTCGCCATTGTCCTTGGCCCAAGAGCGCCATTGTTGGCCGTAAACCGGGCCGAGATCGCCATTTTCGTCGGCCCATTCGTCCCAAATGCGAACTTTATTCTCCTTGAGGTAGCCGATGTTGGTCTCGCCTTTGAGAAACCAGAGGAGCTCGTGAATGATCGAGCGGAGATGCAACTTCTTGGTGGTCAGGCAGGGGAAGCCTTTGCGGAGGTCGTAGCGCGCCTGGCGACCAAAAACACTGAGGGTGCCGGTGCCGGTGCGGTCTCCACGCTCTTCGCCGTTCTCAAGAACGTCGGTGAGAAGGTCGAGATAAGTTTGCATGACAGGAATGAAGCGCAAACGCGACTCGCTGGCTAGCGGATTAGTCGTTTCTTGTCGGTCGACGGCGATTTTCTTTCTTGCGTCCGTGCTGGCGCTTCTTTTCGACGTTGCGAGCTCGGGCCCGGGCCCCCTGGCGGCGTTTCCGTCGGCGGATTTTTTCGCGGGCCTGCTGGCGTTCGGAGCGACGGCCGAGTTGGATGTTTTCGAGCTGCTGGCAGATATCGACTCGGGCGAGGTAGCGGTTCATTTCTCGCGAGCGGTCGCGCTGGCATTTGATCTCCAGCTTGGTCGGGAGATGCTGGAGATAGACGCAGGAGCTGGTCTTATTGATTTTCTGTCCGCCGCTGCCGGTGCCGCGGATGAATTTCTCGAGTAAGTCGTCCTCATGGATCTCGAGCTTGGCCATGCGCTCCTGCAGCGCGGCTTTTTTCTCGGCCGAGATCATCGCTTCTTCATGGCGGCGAGGTAGGCTTTCACCGCCTCGGTGGTTTGTCCGGCAAGATCTGCCCGTGGGGTGGCAAAAGGAGGCACGAACCACGGGTAGGCCCCGGTGACGTCGGTGATGACGGCAATTTCTCCATCGCAGTTTCCCTCGCCACAGCCAATCCCGATCGTGGGGATGTCGAGTTCGTCGGTGAGCTGGCGGGAGGCGTTTGGGATGACGCTTTCGAGGACGATGCCAAAGCAGCCCGCTTGCTGAAGCGCCAGAGCGCCTTCGAGGAGGGCTTCGATTTCGAGATCGGATTTTCCCTTCTTCTTATAGCCGCCCTCTTCCTTGACCCGCTGGGGGAGCATGCCGAGATGCCCCATGACGGGAACCCCGTCGTCGACGATGGCTTTCACTTTGTCGGCTTGGCCCAGGCCGCCTTCCAGTTTGACGGCCTGGGCGCCGGCTTCCACGAGTTTAGCCGCATTAGCGCGGGCTTCCTCGATGGTGCGATAGGTGTTGATGGGGAAATCGGAAACGATGAGGGCGTTTGTGGCACCGCGGGCGACGGCGGCGGTGTGGTGGATAATCTGCTCGAGAGTGACGTGGGTCGTGTCGGGGTATCCGAGCACAACCATGCCGAGGGAATCACCGACGAGGAGAATATCGACGCCTGCTTCATCGAGAAGGCGGGCGGTGGGGTAATCGTATGCTGTCAGCGAGGAAATCGGGGCGATTCCCTTTTTTGCCCGGAGGCGCTCCGCTTTTCCAGTGCCGGTCATGGTTGCGAGTGGGTTTACCACATTGATTGGACCAAGGAAGGCTCGGGTTCGTCAGTGTCAAGTTTCCGGAGGTGTTCGCTTACCGTGGAGACATCTCCGGGGAGGATGAGCTGGGGAGAAATGTCGGCGAGGGGATTAAGGACAAAACGTCGGTCCGTTAGCCGCGGGTGGGGAAGAGTGAGGACGTCTTCGTCCATGATAGTGTCGCCAAAGTAGAGGATATCGAGGTCGATCTTGCGCGGGGCGTTGCGCTCGGCGGTGGGAACGCGACCGAGATGCCATTCGATTCCCTGAACCGAAGAGAGGAGATCGTGAGGAGTTCCGATGTAGTCAATTTCAATGACGGCATTGTAAAAATCCGGAGAATTAGACGGACAGCCGACGGGGTCGGTTTGGTAAATCGAGGATTGCTTGAAGCTGGCTCCGGTGGGGTTGAGTCTTACAAGCATATCCCTTGCGTCTCGCAGATTGGCGAGGCGGTTGCCGAGATTGCTTCCCAGTGAAATGCCGGTGCGAATTGCCATGGTCGTTTTATTTCAAGCCAAGAACGTCCTGCATGTCGTAGAGACCGGGCTTTTGATTGCGAAGCCAAAGGGCCGCTCTCACCGCGCCGGAGGCGAAGGTCATGCGGGAGGAAGCTTTGTGGGTGAGTTCAAATCGTTCGCCATCGGCGGCGAACATCACGGTGTGATCTCCGACGACGTCTCCGCCGCGGAGAGTATGCATCCCGATTTCTTTCGAAGGACGGGCACCGGTGAGGCCGACGCGTCCATGCGCGATGTCGTCTTCGTAGGAGGTCTGCGTTTCTTCGTTGAGGATTTCCAGAAGAGTGCGGGCCGTGCCGGACGGGGCATCGACTTTATGGCGGTGGTGCATTTCCGTGACCTCAATATCAAAGGTCTCGTTGCCGAGAATGGCAGCGGCTTTTTGGGTAAGGTGGAAGAGAAGATTCACGCCGGTGGAAAAATTGGAGGCGTGGACGATGGGGATGGATTTGGAAGCCTCCTGAATGGCAGCGCGTTGTTCGTCGGAGTGCCCGGTGGTGCCGATGATGAGAGGGGTCTGTGAAGCGACGGCCTTCCCGACCAATTCGTCGGTGAGGAGGGGAAGGGTGAAGTCGATCACTGCATCGGATCCGGCGAGAGCAGCAGAGAGGTCCTCTCCGGAATCATGGGTGGAATGGACTGAAGCGCCGGCCTCGGCCTCGATGGCGGCAATTACAGATTGGCCCATGCGGCCCGATCGGCCGGTGACGGTGATGTTCATGGCGGCAAGGTTTGTCAGGAAAGTGAATTTGTCGAGTCGCTTCGTCATTCAGTGGCTTGACAGAATGGTTTCGAGCAGAAAGACTCCGCCCGCTTTGAGAAAAGCAGCCGGCGTGGCGGAATTGGTAGACGCGCGCGATTCAAAATCGCGTTTCCTCGGAAGTATGGGTTCGATTCCCATCGCCGGTATTTCTTTT
>JAQWZU010000012.1 GCA_029253285.1 Akkermansiaceae bacterium
AAGCTGCGGAACTGATCAAGCAAGGCAAGGGCGATCAAGCGGAGCCTCTGCAGGCTGGATTGGTCACGACCTTGCTCGATGCGGAGTTTAGTGTGCGTCTCAGCGGGGCATATTCCACGCTGATCAAAACCCGCGATCAGATGCGTTCGATTGTCAATGCCCAGGCGGTGCTCCGCGAAGAATGTGCCGGCATGTCTGCGCAAGATTTTGAGGCAGGCCGTGCCCAATCCGCACAAACTCAAACAAAGCTTCGTAAGGGCTTGCTGACTCTTCTTCTGCAAACTGTGCCTGCGCCCCGGACCCAACTTTTTGATGAAAGTTGGCCCGACGCGCCTCCGGTTCAAGCGATGTTGAAAGAGGCGGATCGGGCGATGGCGGGTGCGATTGAGAAATTGTCGGCCGGGCAACAGGATGCCGCCGTTTCACAGCAAGGTGAAGCAGAGCAGTCACTGGCGAAACTTGCAGGACTTGTGGATCGTTGGTCCGTGGAGCTGGGGCTTCAAACTCTCGGCTTGAGCACCCTGGTTGCCGTGACAGGCGAACGCCTTGCGCTCATCGAGGGGTATGAAGCCCAAGTCATCGATCTTCTTGAGAAGACCGACATTGCCGCAGCCGATGAGAAAAAGGTCGATGCTCTGGCCGAGGATCAACTTCTTTTGACCGAGGAGCTTGCCACATTTAATTCCGACCTCGCGAAGCAAAATCAGTCGAAGTCGGATCAAGACATTCCGCCCCTGCTCAGTCGGATGGAGCGGGCGGAGAGAGCATTGCGTGCTGCCGTTGAATCACTGAAGGCAAACAAGGCTGACGAAGCGATCGGCCATCAAGAGCAAGCGGCTGATATCCTGGCCGAGGCCTTTGCGATCGTGACCAATCAAAACGAACAGCTTGGCTTGTTACAGAGCCTTTTGATCTTCCAACGGTCGGTCGGTTTTGCCACGGGCTATATGGGCGACATTGTTGCCGAGCAGATGGATATGATCGCGGCAACCGAAGCGTTGAAATCCGACGACCCGTCACCCATCTTACCGGTTCTCGACAACCTGCGACGCTGCATGCTTGATGTCGCCCCGCTCCTGGATATGGTGGCCGCGCGTGTCGATGCCGGCTCACCCTTGGCCTTCGCGGTGGCGGATCTCGAGGATGCCGTGGCGTCTCTGAAAGGCGGCGACAAGCTTGATGCTCTTGATGCCCAGGAGGTGGCCGCGGAATCGCTGGAAGAAGTGAATGTCTTGGTCGAAGCTGTGAAATTTGAGACCGGATATGTTTCCGAGATTGTTGAATTCTTACATGTCGCCGTCGCGAATACCGCAACGCTGGAATACCAACAAGATGAGCTTGCGCGCAAGGTGAGGGCGGCCAAGCCGGAGGAGTTGAAAGCTCTGGCCATGGAGCAGCGCAGGTTGCTCGCGAAGGCCGAGAAAGAGGGGCAACTCCACGCCTCGGTCTCCGGGATTTCAGCGTATGCCGAGCCTGCCAAGTTGATGCGTGAGGCCTCGGCCAAGCTGGAGGGCAAGGAGGTGCCGGCGGCAATTGAGCAGATGGAACTCGCCGGAGCGGCTCTTAAGGAAAACGGCGAATCCTTGTTTGCGGTCATCACAATGCTTCACGGGCTGCCGAGTATCGAGATCATGAGTTTTACCGATCCTGACGTGGAGCGATTGGTTGACGTGCTGTCAGTGGCTTCGGCCCACAAGATTCTCTTCCGCGATACCAACACGGCAGAGGCTCTCGCGATGAAGGGTCTTGCCAAGCAGCAAGAAAAACTCGCGAGCCGTTGCCAGGAACTTTTCAAGGTGGGTGAACCACACGCGATGCTCGAAACTGCCTCTTCACAACTCGTGGCGGCGACCACCGCGATGGAATCCTCCGATCAGGCCGCAACCAAACGTCATCAAAAAGCGGCCATGAAAACGCTTCGGCATTTCATTATTGAGCAGGCTCTGATTTTGGAGACCGCGGCTCCTCCTGCTGCGGCCCAGGACGCGGCTCCGGAAGCCGATGGCGAGGGCAGTGACGGTGAGTCTGAATTTGCAGCCGGGTTCATCGCCGACTTTGTGAGCGGCGAAGCGCCCAAAGACCAACGCACGGGGTGGAAAGTGCGGGGCGACCGTAATCGGGCCGCCCTGAATCAAAACTTTGCCCGTGAGTTGCCATTGGAATATCGCAGCTTGTTGAAGAACTATTACGAAAGGGTTGCTAAATGAATGATTTAAAAATGAATTATCTCACCACGGTTCTGTGTTTTTTCACGACCTGTTTTATCGCAGGGCCACTTTCCGCGCAGGAAGAGACTGCCGGTAATCCATTGGTTGGTGAGGCGGAAGCCGAGGCTCCCGAGCTTACCGAGGAAGCTGAAAAGGCCATTGAACGTGGTTTGAAATTCCTGATCTCAAGTCAAAATAAAGACGGCTCATGGTCTTCGGCGGATCCTGAAAAAGGTGGGGGTGGAGGATATGCAATCGCGGGAACCAGTCTCGGGCTCATGGCGTTTATGGTGGAGGGACACTTCCCTGGTTTCGGCCCTTATGGCAAGGCTTTGGATCGCGCGAAGGACTACCTGCTTAAAAGATCCAAGGATTCCCCATCAGGTGCGATGGGAGTGAAGATGTATGAAATTGGTCTCTTCACCATTGCGATGTCCGAGCTTTGGGGGATGACCAGTGACCCGGAAGACAACAAGGAGATTCAGGTGGCCTTGGAACGAATTGTCGAAGTCATCTTAAGATCGCAGAGCCCGCTGGGTGGTTGGCGCTATGCACCCCGCCCGGACGCCGGACAGGACACTTCGGTGACTGCGATGGTCTTTGTCTCGCTTGCATCGGCGCGTGAGGCGGGCGTTCTGGTTCCGGCGGAAACGATTGAGCGGCTGACCGGCTACCTTCGCGATCAGGCCTTCGACGAGCAAAGAGGCGGCTTCGGTTATCAGGGCAAAGGTTACACTATCGCCTGCACTGCCGGGGGGGTGTATGCGGCCCAACTTGCGGGTAACCGGGACACGGAATGGGTCTCGGCAGCAATCAACTCGCTGGAGAATGATCCCAAGATGTTTTCCAGAAAAGATAACGGCCACTTCTACTACTCGCACTATTACGCGATGCAGGCGATGGTCCAAGCGGGCGAAGAGCACTACGCCAAGTGGTATCCCAAGATTCGTGACTCTCTCATCGCGCTGCAGCAGCCCAATGGGTCATGGCAGGAAAAGGAGCTCGATTATCCGCACAAGACGCCGATGTCGATTATCATCCTCGGAACTCCGAACCGGTATATTCCGGTCTATCAACGTTAAAGAAGAAGTCCGATGTCCGATAGGCGAAGGAAGAACGATCAGCTTGCGCGCCTGCTGCAGCTTGGCTTCGCCTTGGCTTTGATCTTCCTCGCTCCGGTATGTGCGGGCGAAGAAAAGACGGGCAAGCATTTATTCATCCTTTCAGGCCAATCGAATATGACCGGCGCGGTGAAAGCCGCGTTCGCGGCTCATGTTGAGGAGCAGTATGGGGAGGAGAATTCCGTCGTGGTGATGCGGATGAAAAGCGGCCGCGGCATTCGCTTCTGGGTTGCCGATTACGATCAACCCGCCGATCGCGGACTGAATGAAAAGAAGATGACTTCCAATGGGATGGAATATAAACCGCTTCTTGAGACCGCATTGGCCGCAGTTAAAGCTCAATCTTTCGATACGGTGGGATTCATCTGGATGCAGGGTGAGTCGGACGCCAACAACCGACTCTCCGAAGTCTACGAAGAAAGTTTTCTTAAACTCGTCGGGCAGCTCCGGAAGGATCTCAAGCGTGTAGATCTCTACTATGTGATCGGCCGTATCAACGATTACGCCAAAAGCAGACCCGATAACGTGCACTGGAAACGGGTGAGGGAGACCCAGATCAAACTGGGCAAGACTCCGGGAAACGCCTGGATTGATACCGATGACCTCAATGGTGGCAACGCTGATAATCCTGATGGGGATATTCATTTTCCGAGAGAAGGAGCGCTAAGGCTAGGTCGCCGCTTTGCTGATAAGGCGATCGAAATGATCAATTCGAAGAAATGAAGATCTACGATTCAGTTTACGTTCCGTGCTCCTAATCGTGGTGTAATCTTAAAAATTTCAGTTCCAATGATTGAAATAAACAGCTACTCGATGTGATATTGAAAAAGACAATTTCTATGAACAAACCCTCTCTACTCACCCTGGTTTTCGCAGTCCTGATCAGTATGGGGGGAGGGTCGTTCTCAGCGCTGGGGCAAAGTCAGGCGAGGCCAATCGCTGGCGATAAGATTACTGAGCTAGGCGGTAAACTTGCGAAGGCTAGTGAGGCTGGTTCTGCAGCTCGGAAGAAACTTGCGATCAGGCGTGTGATTCGTGAGGGAGATGCGCTGATTAAAGAAAATCCTACTGCACCTAATCGTTTTGAAATTTTGAGTATTCTCTTTCGGGGACAGCAGGCCTTGGTGAGTCTTGATAATTCAGCAATAAACCGGAAAGCCTTTCTGGAGACCTGCGGGAAGCTTGCTGCCGCGCCGAAAGTATACGCGGCGCTACGCCTCGATGCCGACCTCTTGCTCACGCAGGCCGAGTCGGCCCGGAAAGGGGCGGACTCCCACGCCCGAGCTGATGCTCTTCGGCCTTTGGTCGAGCGCTATCGGGACACCGACGTTGAGCCCAAGGTGATCCGGATCGCGATGATCATGGCGCTGGAATTAGGAAATACCAAGCTGGTCAACGACCTCCGTAAGGTCGTGGCGGAGCGATTTCCGGGGAATATGGATTTGATTAACTTCCAGCGGGAGAAGCTGGCGGGCCAAGTCTTTGGCGCGCCCTTCATTGGTGCCTTTGAGCGGAGTGATGGCACGATGGCACGCTTCCCGTTGGACTTTCTGGGCACCACAACTGCGATCTATTGTTGGTCGAAGGAAGGCGATGGCCTGGAGGACCTCAAGGCTCTGGCCGCCGACTGGAAGAAGGCCAAGGTGGAGCATAACGCCGCGGGACGGTTCCAGTTCGTGAGCATGAACATGGACGACCTTCCCGATGCCGGCGAAGGGATCCTGCGTAAACATGGGCTTGATTGGCAGGCCCTCAAGATGCCCAAAGGTCAGGAGAATCCGATCTATCAAACCTATGTCAAAAGAGACACCCCGACGATCGTGATCGTGAGCCCGAACGGCTATGTCGCGCTGTATCAATCCGGGGGGCGCAG
>JAQWZU010000013.1 GCA_029253285.1 Akkermansiaceae bacterium
GACGCTCTGGATGGCAAGCTGATGAAGGCCGCGATTCTGCGGGATGGCACACCGGCAGGATTGGCCGAGTTCGCACAACAAAGCGAGGCCCACAAGGCCTTGCTCGATCAGCTTTTTGCCGATGAGAAGTTGATGAATCAGATTCTTAAGTCGGGCGGCGCGAATGGAGGCGAATATGGCGAGGCCATGGAGGTCTACACCGCGATCCTCAAGGCGAGCGAATTGGCGCGCAAGCCGGGCATCCTGCAACGTCTCGCTCTCGGCACCGCTCTTCATCAGCCGTGGCTGAATGGGAAGGAAAAAGGAGGAAGTGTGAACGGAATTGTTTTTACCGATCACAGCAATCCGGATGGCCAGGTCGCACGCTACTTGCATTTTGAAAAGGCCTACCTTGCCAAAGAACTGGATCCGCAGTTCAAAGATTTTAACGCCTGGGAATGTCGCTTCATCACGAACGACCCTTACACCAACGAAGAGGCCACCTGGGGGCGTGAGATGCTGCGCCAGTTCCGGCCGGACCACATCACCAATCCTGACCAAAAATGGCGCTATACCCGCATTGTCAAAAGTGATCTGCCGTATACCAGCACGCGGCATGATGATTCCTTGGGCTCGCCCCAGCAGCAAGCGCTCGCCTTGGGCGGAATCTGTGGACGTCGTGCGTTCTTCGGTCGTTTCATTGCCCGTTCGTTTGGAATTCCTTCCCGACGTTCGACTCAGTCCGGGCATGCTGCCTTGAACCGTTGGACGCCTAATGGCTGGGTGGTCAACTTCGGTGCCTGGTGGTCGATGAACTGGTGCGGCCCCCAGGGCGGGCTCGATTTCTATCTCGATTCACAGGCGCGCGAGCACGAAGCGGATTACAGGCAGGTGCTCCGAGCCCAATGGATCGGCGATGCGCTGGGCCAGGAAGACGTCAGCCTTCGGCAATACGGTCAAGGTGGTGATTTTTGGGATGGTCTCGCATTTTACAAAAAGCGGGCAGTCGTTGAGGCCGCTAATCAGGAACAAGCCGCAGCGGACGCAGAACTGGCGGCGCTGAGTGCGGAAGAAGCCCGTCTCCTTGGTGAGTCGGATAAGGTTCTTGGCGATGGCGAGGTTCAGGAAATCGTCATTCCCGAGGAAGACAAGAAGATCGTCGTCGCCGAGGACGGAACGATCACCGTGCCCGCGGTGGCTTGCACCAGCCCGAAGAATAATACCGAAAAAGTTGCCTTCCTAACTAGCTGGGGCGGCGGCATGCAGATTCATTACCAGCGCTTGGGGGCCCGTCCCGAGATTTTACGATACACAATTGAAGCGCCAGCGGCCGGGAAATACGAACTGAGCTTTAATGCCAGCACCGTTTCGGAGAAGTATGAAGTTATTGCCCGCCTCAACCGACGCACCATCGTCAAAGCAATGCTCCCTTATACCAAGGGGGATTGGCAGCAGACTGAGCCCGAAGTCATCGAACTGAAGGAGGGGAGAAACACCATCATGCTGACCTTCCGCGCACCCAACCGAGGGGTGAGCATCAAAGAGCTCCAGCTCAAGCCAGTGCAGTAAACAAGCATCTACTCTCATGACCAAATTTCTTCGAATTGTTCTTACCTCGTTTATCTTGATTAGCGCCTCCCTGCCCGCTTCGGGGCAGAATCAGGCGGGAGGCATTCCAGCCGCTGAAATCACCGGACTGGATGCCAAATTGGAAAAGGCCGGTGAATCCGCTTCCGCTGCCAGGAAGAAACTGGCGATTCGGCGGGTCATTCGTGAGGGCGAGGCGCTGCTCAAAAAGCATCCGTCCGCGCCCAATCGCTACGAAGCCCTGGGTGTCCTTTTTCGCAGCCAGCAGGCCTTGGTGAGCTTGGATAATTCGACTGCGAATCGGAAGACCTTTTTGGAAACCAGCAAGAAACTCGCCGCCGCGCCCAACGAGTATGCGGCGCTGCGTCTTGATGCTGATCTTCTGCTTACGCAGGCCGAGTCGGCTCGGAAAGGGGCGGACTCCCACGCCCGCTCGGATGCTCTTCGACCCTTGGTCGAGCGCTACCGGGATACCGACGTTGAGCCCAAAGTGATTCGAATTGCGATGATCATGGCGCTTGAGCTTGGCAATACCAAGCTGGTCAACGACCTCCGCAAGGTCGTGGCGGAGCGCTTCCCGGGCAATATGGATTTGATCAACTTCCAGCGCGAGAAGTTGGCGGGCCAGGTCTTTGGCGCGCCGTTTATTGGTGGCTTTGAACGAAGCGATGGCACGATGGCACGCTTCCCGCTGGATTTTCTGGGCACGACAACTGCGATCTATTGTTGGTCGAAGGAAGGCGATGGCCTGGAGGACCTCAAGGCTCTGGCTGCGGACTGGAAGAAGGCCAAGGTGGAGCATAACGCCGCAGGACGGTTTCAGTTCGTGAGCATGAACATGGACGATCTGCCCGATGCCGGCGAAGGGATCCTGCGTGAACATGGGCTCGACTTGCAGGCCCTTAAGATGCCCAAAGGTCAGGAGAATCCGATCTATCAAACCTATGTCAAAAGAGACACCCCGACGATCGTGATCGTGAGCCCGAACGGCTATGTCGCGCTGTATCAATCCGGGGGGCGCAG
>JAQWZU010000016.1 GCA_029253285.1 Akkermansiaceae bacterium
CGGGGGTCCCCTTCCAACTTGAAAGCCGGCCCATCTACTTCGTTCCCGTGCTCCTCTTTGATTTTATCCAAAAGCGATTCTGCATCGGGCACCATTGTCCGAAATTTATAAATTCGAAACGATTTTCCATAAAGCCCGGCACGTTGTTGGGTGAAAATAGCCGGAGCACCCGGGCTTGCGATACGAATCCCAATGATCGCTGCGACCCATAGAGGGCTGGTGAAAACCACAAAAAGAAAGGCTCCGATATAATCAATCACCTTTTTAGCAAACAACTGCCACGACAATTCAGGGGTTGAGCGAAAAACTAACATTGGCTGCCCGCCTATCACATCAAAGCTGGGGCGCGCGACCTGAGTCCGTAAAAATGTCGCTCCGATCCAAGCTTCCACCCCCTGGATTTCGCAAGCTTCCACCGCCCGCGCTACTACTTCAAACTCGGTATGACCGGCCAGAAAAACCACTCGTTGAACCGATTCGTTGGAGATTAACTTTTCAAGCTCTTCAATCGAATGTTTATCAATATCGAAGTGAGATACAATTTGCCAGGCGCTATAGACTTCGGAGTCCACTTCATTGAGGAAGCCCTCGATTTCTTTAACTCCCCCGGCGAGCACGACCCTCTCTAGAAAACCTTTATCCTTCGCCCTTCTCCGCAAGAACTTGGTCGTGAGATGCATTCTGACTGCCAATAGGGCAAATACCAGTGTGAAGCCCGTTCCTAAAATTAACCGTCTCGTCCCTTCGAACTTTCCAAACACGGACACACACCCAACGACGAATACCATTAAGAGAACACCTCGAAGAAGACCATTAAAACTCTGGGAGGTGCTCTTGGACAAGAGGCTATCATAATGCCCAAACTTTTCCAACAGAAGGGGCGTCAATGGAACGGCAACAAAGACAACCCAGGTCATCCCCTCGAAACCAGTCTCTCCCCCGCCTGTCATTCCCAGGACTGCCCGAAGGGGCTCGCGAATTGCTGCCGCCAAAACAAAAGAAAACCAAACAAGAACCGCATCAAAAATCTGCAGAGCCTGAATCGATAAATGCTGCTTAGACCCTCTATCACTCATGATTCAATATCCCTCCTTCAGAAAGAGATGGGTCCGTTCCTTCACCGGGTTCAGCTACAATAAGGGGCAATAGCTCCTGTAGAAACTCTACGATATGTTGCTTTGTTTCTCCTTCATCCATAACCTCCAACGATCCTATCGAGAAACCTTGATCAACATATTTTTGGGAAATGAATGAAGAAACCGTTACATAGGCCCAACGCTGGTCATAGCCCTTGAAGAGGCGGTCCTTGATATCTTCACCAGTCCGTTGGTAGTGCCCAGAGACAATTTTAGAATGCCCGAAAAAGGTATAATAGAAAGCTCTCCACTCATACGACTGCTCTCCATTTGGCAACAACACAGCAACCGGGTCACCACTTTCATTCCTCTCCATTCGCGCGATCCGACAGACGATTTCCTTCACCGGTAATTTCTCTCCATTTGGAAGAATATCGTCCCAAGTAAAATACCTCTCGCTGGCGAAGTCCCATCCTTGGGCCCGCAGACAAACTTCAGGCCGATGAATACTTTGGCTCAAATTCTTCCCCGAAAAAACAATCGACACCTGCACGGGAGGCTTGGTTTTCCCAAGGTGACGATACTCCATTCTCTCAAATTCGGTATCGACCGCCAAGACCGCCTTTTCACGAGATCCCGCTTCTTGCGACCTCCCTGACCAATCTCCAAACTGCTCAGGCAATTCTTTGGAGAGCCTCGACGCTCTCATTTGAGCCCCTTTCGGAAAGGCAATGACAACCCCAACAAAAGTGAGCACTACAGCTAGTAAAATCGCAGCTCGCTTTTTCATTCTGCCGTCGCTCCTTTCATCGTTGATTTTGTACTTTTTACAGACCGCTTCACTTTTCTCCTTCGTCGATTCTTCAAATTTAAAAGATAATCAACCAAATAGAGTCCGGATAATGCAATTGGGAAAAAGAGCAATAAACCCGCCCAATCATGGTACGTTTTCTTCGCAAATTCTCCCATCCCCAATTGCGCAAGAATCAAGATGGTGAAAATTCTTCCGAAATTGCCAATAATCGCCAGCGGCAGGGAGGAGGCAAAGAGAACTGCCTTCTTCCAGAGAGTCTTTTGCGTATAATTAGCGTAAAC
>JAQWZU010000028.1 GCA_029253285.1 Akkermansiaceae bacterium
GTCCGCAATTCTGCCGCCTTGGCGAGGCTCTCCTTCACTGAGTCCCCCGCCATCAGGGCCCCCAAAAGAACCATCGCCCCCACCGCCGCCCCAGCAACCACGCCCACATAAGCCGCCCGGTAATACCGAACACCCTTCCAGATAAATGAAATGCCTCTCATGTGGCGAAAGTATAGCGGACCTCCAAGATCCCACAAGGAGCAGGAACCCCCCATTAGTTTACGGTCGCGACACGAAGAGCATTTCGAAACTCCTTGGGGTCTAATAACTGAGGCAAGCCCACCAAGGGGCGAGATTTTCTCCGAGGGACGATTGGATCAAAAGGAAACTATTTTTCTCCCAATCTCCTCATCTCGGCTCTGACTGGAGGGGTTATTTCCGTTGAATCCAAAGAGACCAGAACAAGGTTATGACGTTTCAAGTCTTCAACTGAATCACGATCCAGGAGGATTCTTTGCCGATTCACCTTATCGCTCACATCCCAATCGGCCTTAAAGTGCACCCATTCCGGACAAGGAATCGCCATCGTTGCATTCTCTTACTTGGTGGCTTGTTCGAGCGCTTCAAGTGCTTCCCCGGCACCGAAGAATTCAGGCATGATAATCAGTTTCTGATCGGGATCCGCCGGCACGATGATGTTCACGGGCAAATTAGATCGTCCATTTTCCCCGTAGCGTTCCAGATCGGCGTTAATGGCCGGATCACCATGGGTATTGTCCGCCTTTACGAGAAGAACATCGAGTTCCTCAAGACGCTCCAAAACTTCTTTGCTTGAGAACACACGGCCCTCATTTGCTTTACAGGTGAGTCACCAATCAGCGGTGTAATCGACCCAGACAATTCGTTTTTTGGTTCGAGAAAGCTCAATCACTCCGGGATACCATTCCTGCCAAGCGAGCCCGTCCTTCGGCTTTTTCGACACCGAATAGGCCCAGGTCAATCCACCGAAAATCATCAGACCGGAGAGAGCATACCCCGTCACCATCCGTTTGGTTTTTGAGGTAATTGGAGTTCCCCAACGTCCGTAGAGATAGGCCCCAAGCCCGATCAAGGTCAGAGCAAAAAGGAAGTAATTGAAGTGTTCCTCACCCACGAGGGTAAGATAACTCTTAAGGAAAAAAACCACCGTCGCAAAGACCAGGAAAGCCATGATTTGCTTGAAGCTCTCCATCCAGGCTCCCGGCCGAGGAAGCTTTTTGATCAATGCGGGGAAGAACGAGAGGACGATGTAGGGGCTGGCAATACCAAGTGCAAAAACAGTGAAAACAGCAAAGGCAATTGGCTTGGGTTGCGAGAGCGCAAAGCCCATCACTGCTCCGAGGAATGGTCCAGAACACGGCGTGGCAATGAGAGTCGTAAGCACTCCGGAAAAGAATGATCCGGAGTAGCCTTTCTTGCCCTGTAATTCACCACCAACCCCGGTGAGGCTCGTCCCAATTTCAAACAAACCAAAGAGGTTCAGGCCCATCGCAAAAAGGAGAACAATAATTGCGCCGAGGAAAATCGGATTACTCAGCTGTTCTCCCCAGTTCAAATTGAGGGATATAATTACCGCAGACAAAATCCACATCGTCACCAAAAGACCCAGACCAAATACCAGACCATGAATTTTGATCTTCTTTTCGTCTTCTCCGGCTTGGGCCACAAAGCCCATGACCTTCAAGCCAAGAACCGGAAACACACAGGGCATTAAATTTAAAAGCAGACCGCCGATGAAGACAAAGAAAAGAGAGGATCCAAAAGTTACTTTCTTTTCCTCAATTCCGCCAGGCAGGACGATCTCAAGCTTGGCATCGACATCGTAAAGTTCTGCTCCCGCCGCGATGTCTTCTGCCGTGGCTTTCACCGTTTCCAGATGAACTGCCGGCGCCGGAGCCATGTCCACTCCTGGAGGGTCGGCAGCATCGGGATTTGCCGAAAGCGGAATCGAGACATTCACCGCCGCTCTGCCGGTTTCCGTTTGGTAAACTAACATTCCCGACATGGTTTCCAGAGTCGGTCCTTTATCGATGAAGAGATCTTCATTTCCGAAATTACGGTCAAAATACGCAATGATCATTTGCCCATCAACTTCGGCGTCCTGCAATGACTGGCTGTCCACTTGCTGGTCGGAAGAGAAGAAGTAGATCCCATCTTCCTGAATCGAAATTCCGTCCGGAGCGGTCGCAGTGAGAGAGAACGAGCCCTCTTCCTCAACAACTTCAAAAATCCAGCCATCCGCTGGTTTGGCAACCGGAGGGTTTTCAAAAACCGCGACAGCGGCGGCATTAGGAACGGTCGCGGCGGCAGATTTGATTACGAGGAAAATCTCTCCGGATTCCTGAACACAGCTGCCTTCATCACAAATCTGCCAACCTGCTTTTCCGCTGATCGTGAGATCTTTTCCGAGAGCCAGTTCTTTTGGAGCGGTGATCTCGTAGTAAAAAGCAACTTCTCCTTCGTATCCGTAGAGCACGGTATCCAGCCCGCCTGACTTCGTTTCGATCGCCCGGGGAATAGCGAAAATCGTCTCACTCGCCGTA
Source organism: Akkermansiaceae bacterium (assembly GCA_029253285.1). Classification (GTDB taxonomy): domain Bacteria; phylum Verrucomicrobiota; class Verrucomicrobiia; order Verrucomicrobiales; family Akkermansiaceae; genus SW10. The sequence continues at coordinate 2,523 of JAQWZU010000028.1, forward strand.
AACCCATCGGGGAGCGCCCAATCAACCTTCATCGAAGTCCCAAGAATTCCCGGGTTTACGTAATAAGAATGCCAGTGATCGGGATGGTTGAGCTGCAGGGCAATTTTGAAAGTCTCGCCCGGAGCAATCCCAGTAACTTGAGATACCGATTTGAAGGTGGACTTATCACCACCACCAAACTGCGCATTGCCCAGAGATGAGAGGAAAAACGTGAGGAGGAGAATCAGTGATCGTTGCATCATTGCTGGGTATTGATTTGCCGTTGGAGGGACCAAGCCGTCGTTTTCTTCCACGATATTTTCAGAAGATGGCCGGAAGATGGCACGGTGACGCCTTAACACCATCCAAAAAAGCGTCACGGATTGGTTGGATCGCGCGGGTTTACTCTTCCGCTTTTCGTGGAAAAGGCGTAAGTCCCGCGTATGAGAATTTTGACCGGCCTGCAACCAAGCGGACGTCTTCACGTGGGAAATTACTTTGGCGCGATCAAACCAGCCATCGATGCCCAGGGCGAAGGCGACGGTTATTATTTCATCGCGGACTATCACGCGATGACGACGACCCACAATCCCGCCGAGCTCCGCGAAAACGTCCGCGGCGTGGCTATCGATTTCCTCGCCTGCGGTTTCGACCCTTCGAAAGGCGTCTTTTTCAAGCAAAGCGCGGTCCCTGAGGTCAACGAACTGGCTTGGATTCTCTCGACAGTTTGTCCCATGGGACTTCTCGAACGTTGCCACTCTTATAAGGACAAAATCGCCAAGGGCATCTCGGCCAATCACGCGCTTTTCGCTTATCCCGCGCTCATGGCGGCGGACATTTTGCTCTACGATTCCAACATCGTGCCCGTCGGTGATGACCAAAAACAACACCTTGAAGTTACCCGTGATCTCGTCGGCAAGATTAACGACCAATACGGCGAGGGCACCCTCGTCATGCCTAAAGCCCGCATTCTTGAAGGCGTTGCCAAAGTCCCCGGACTCGATGGCGAGAAGATGAGCAAAAGCTACAATAATACTCTCCCCATCTTTGGCGACGAGAAGCCGAACAAGAAACTCATCATGCGGATTCAGACCGATTCCGCCGCCGTAGAGGATTCCAAGCCCACGGAGAATTCCGTCATCCTAGCACTCTACCAACTCTTCGCCGGCAAATCGGAATACCAACAAATGATCTCCGACTACGAGAATGGCGGATGTGGATACGGTGACTTTAAAAAGCGTCTGGCAGAAGCTTACTGGGATTACTTCGCTCCCATGCGTGCCAGACGCGAAGAACTCATCGCCAATCCCGACGAGGTCGATTCCGTCCTCGCCGCCGGTGCCGAGAAAGCCCGCGAAGAAGCCAGCAAGGTCATCGACCGTGTGCGCAAGGCAGTGGGCTTGATATAGCAAATCACTTCTTCGGAGCCTTCCTGAACAGCATACGTTTGTCACCTGGTGCCTTGGCTTTCCAGAGCTCCTCTTGAGCCCTTTCGTAAACCGCTTTTGCCTCATCGTATTGTTTCTCCGTATAGGGAGGATTGGGAACGAGGCGCATCTTCCCATCGTCATCTTCGCGAAAAGTATTTCCAATCATCTTCGCCAGAAGGCTTCGTTTCTCCTGAATCAGGGCGGAGAGCTTTTTGATCTCTGCATCTTCGCGCTTGAGAGACTCAAGAGCCTTTCGGTAAGTGAGTTTGGTATCGATAATTTCAGGTTGGACGCTCTTCGGCAAATCAAACAGCGGAACAAAAATCTCTCCGGGGCCCTTCTTGCTTTCCGCAAGAGCAACCCGCGCTTTATCGAGCGTTAATTTGTCGCGAGTCTGGGTGACTTTCTCCTTTTCCTGTCCCTGACAAGAGAAGGAAATAAGCCAGCTCCAAAAGAAATATTTGAGCATCCTATTCATGTCCATCGTCAGGGGTCACTCCCAACACAATATTAAACTCGCCACTCAACTCCCCCGCTTTTGAATTTGGAATGGGAGCGAATTTCACCATGAGATGTTTCACCGGATCACCGAGACGTTTGATCAATCCGTCTTTGGCATTTCCTTTGTCCCCATCGATAAAACACTGGGTCGTCAGCGCGCGTTTGTTGCCACGATAGACGGCGACATGGATATGCGGAGTCCGCGGTCCATAGGGAACCGGCTTGATCGTTCGAAAATAATAACGTCCGTCGCGCCCGGTCATGAAACGCCCGAAGCCCTGGAAATTGGCATCGCGCTTCGGTCCGGTGAGCCCTCCGTCTTTAGAGTGGATATACGCGCCTTTATTATCTGCCTGCCAAATCTCAACCCGCGCGTTGGAAACCGGATTGCCTTTCAAATCCGTCACCTTGCCATGAAGATGGGTGATCGCTCCCACGGCTGGCGTAATCCCATCGTTGATTCGCAAAAGATCATTATCCGTATCCAGAGGAAGCTTGTCCGGATAAAAAGGCCCTTCCGTCATTGGCGGGGTTTCGGAAAGCGCTTCAGCAAAAACCCCGGGCACAGTAAAAAAAGCAGCGGAACCCAATGTCGCTCGTTTTAAGAAGTCACGACGTTCGCAAAGGTGGTAGTTCGAAATCATTTTCAGTCTTTCGCATAAAGATCGCTTTGAGGCGAGGCGATATCCCGTAAGGTATCCCCATGATTCAGGTGCGGAACTTGTGTGTCGAATTCGAAACTCCCGGAGAAACGGTCAAGGTTCTTGGCGATCTTGATTTCGAACTCGCTGAGGGAAAGTCTTCTGCGGTGGTTGGTCCCTCCGGAAGCGGCAAGACGACCTTCCTCAATGTGCTCGGGGCGATGCTTCCGGCGACGAGCGGAGAGGTGGTCATCGGCGATCAGGACATCGCGCAACTCGACGAAAAACAGGCTGCGCAATTCCGCAACCACGAGTTAGGATTCATTTTTCAACAACACCAACTCCTTCCCCAGCTGACCGTCCTGGAGAATGTTCTCGTGCCGCGACTCGCCGGAGGCTGGAGTGAAAGCGAAGAAAAAACACGCCAACGAGCCGAAAAATTATTGGAGCGTGTCGGCCTGGGTCATCGCTTGAGTCATCGGCCCGGCGAACTTTCCGGCGGAGAAAAACAGCGGACGGCCGTCGCCCGCGCGCTCATCAATCAACCTAAGCTCGTCCTGGCAGACGAACCGACCGGAGCTCTCGATGGCGAGACTGGAGATAAGGTGGTTGAACTTTTGCTCGAGCTCCAAAAAGAGCAAGGTGTGACGCTCATTGTGGTGACCCACGACCTCAAACTTGCGGAACGAGTCGGAAATATCTTTGAGATTCTCGGAGCCCCGGCGCTTTAGAATTTTGCGATCGGTCTGCCCAAAGAAGACGATTTCATAAAAAGAAGCCCGCTTATCCGCAGGGAGCGGGAATGATTTCGGCCAGGCGACCGTCATTTTCATGGGTCAACTGAATCCAAATTGTCCCTTCTGGGAGAAGATGGGGAAACAGAGCGGGCCATTCGACAATAACCAAGCCTCCTTGTTCTAGATAATCATCCCATCCCAAATCCAGGAGTTCGTGGTCTGATTCCACACGATAAAAGTCGAAATGGAAAACATCCAGCCGTCCTCCGCGGTATTCCTGAACCAAAGAAAAAGTCGGGCTTGTCACCTCGCTCTGATAACCGAGAGAACGGACAATACCCTGAGTCATAGTGGTTTTTCCAGATCCAAGATCTCCCACCAAAGCAATCACTCCACCGGCAAGAGCCGCTTTTCCCAGCGATTCTCCCAAGAGATCGGTCGCGACAGGATCGGCAAGATGGGTAGGCGAAAACTCCAACATAGTGGTAACAGGGCGGCACCAACCAATCGTGGCCCGCGCCCAAGGGCAATTTCTTTGTCTTCTTTTTGAAAAAAACCTTTACCGTGACGCTGCTCTGTGGTGAATTCCCGCCCCGCGTCACTCCGGTGGCGTTTAACTATCCACGATTTCTATTCATGGCCTACGCAATTTTCAAATCCGGCGGTAAGCAATACCGCGTGCAAGAAGGTGACACCATCAGTGTCGACAAACTTCCCGTGGCCGCTGGTGACGAGATCAAGCTCAGCGAAGTTCTCCTCGTGAACGACGGATCCAGCACCAAGGTGGGAGCTCCTACTGTTGACGGAGCCGGAGTCACCGCTCAGGTCGTCGAACAACACCGCGGCAAAAAAGGCGTTGCTTTCAAATTCAAGCGCCGCAAGGGATTCCACAAAACGATCGGATTCCGCCATCATCTCACCAAGCTGAAGATCACCGGGATCGAAGGCTAAACACACTTATCACTTACTAGTCATGGCTCATAAAAAAGGACAGGGTTCCGTTAAGAACGGACGCGACTCAAACAGCAAACGCCTCGGCGTGAAAAAGTTCGGTGGCGAAGTTGTCATCGCAGGAAATATTCTCATTCGCCAGCGCGGCACCAAGTGGCATCCAGGTGCCAATGTCGGCATGGGCAAGGACCACACTCTCTTCGCGCTGAAAGACGGCAACGTCTTCTTCGACAAGAAAGGCCGCCGCATCAACGTTGCGCTTGCTGATTAAATACTGATAATCAGTAGTTTATATTTAGAAAGGCGGGTCATTTGATCCGTCTTTTTTATGCTCCAAGAGTCACTAACCTAACGGTGTGTGGCTATAATACGCTTTGAATAAGTCATTTACTATTTTTCGTTGCAGCACTGCCTAAAACCCGTCTTCTTCTTTTTAAATTTTCCTATGAACATCGTCCTCGTCGAACCAGAGATTCCTCAGAATACCGGAGCAGCGGGACGGCTTACTCTGGCCACCGGGTCGACGCTGCATCTCATTAAACCGCTGGGATTTTCCATCGACGAAAAAACGGTTCGCCGAACCGGGTTGGACTATTGGAAAGATGTTGATCTTAAAGTTTGGGAAAATATCGAGGAATTTCATGCCGCCAATCCCAAAGCCCGATTGTGGTTTCTCAGCACGAAGGCGAGCCAGGGAATTTGGGATGTGAAATTCGAGGAAGATGATTTTCTTCTCTTCGGACGCGAGTCAAAAGGACTTCCCGAATCGTGGATTTTTGGCTCCCCGGAATCAGCCATCAAAATTCCCATGAGGGAAGATTCCACTCGCTCACTCAATCTCGCAACCTCAGTTGCGATCGTTCTCTACGAAGCGGAACGCCAGCTTTCGCTGAGGTAACTACTCGGAGATCGCGGAGGTTTTTTTACGCTTCTCGAGCCAAATCATCAATAAGGTCACATCAGCTGGAGTGATCCCAGAAATGCGCGCGGCCTGACCCAAGGTTCTGGGACGAATGGACGAAAACCGTTGTTTGGCTTCAGCCTTCAAACCAGTCAATTGGTGATAATCAAGATCATCGGGGAGGAGGGTCGCTTCCTGCTTTTTGAAGCGCTCCACCTCTTGAAGCTGACGATTGATGTGACCCTCGTATTTAAAATCCGCTTCGAGAGTCGGCCAAAGTTCCACGTGGAACTTATTGAGAATATCTGAAGGTAAACCTTTCCAATGGTTTCCTTCCTGACGGAACCAGTGATCCAGTTTGATTCGCTCGTGAGTTGTCGCGCGAATGAATTGCCGCGCTTCTTCAAGTCCAGCAAGCTTCTCCTTAAAACGACTCCCCTGCTCCTCTCCCAACATTCCAAGATCGGCGGCCAAGGGACTGAGCCTCTCATCAGCATTATCCTGGCGAAGAAGCAACCGATACTCCGCCCGACTGGTGAACATGCGATAGGGTTCGGTGCAACCCTTGGTGACGAGATCGTCGATCATCACTCCCAGATAAGCCTGTTCACGACCGATCACGAAATCCCCCTTCCCTCCCACTTTGAGTGCGGCATTGGCACCGGCAATCAATCCCTGTCCGGCCGCCTCTTCATATCCGGAAGTCCCATTAATCTGCCCGGCGAAATACAAGCCCTCCACCCTCTTGGTCTCCAGAGTCGGGTGAAGTTGGGTCGGCGGACAGTAATCATACTCCACCGCGTAACCAGGGCGAACCATCTCACAGTTCTCCAATCCTGGGATCTCGCGGAGGAAATTCAACTGCACTTCGTATGGCAAGGAGGTCGAAACACCGTTCACGTAGTATTCAGTAGTATGGCGACCTTCAGGTTCCAAAAAGACTTGATGACGGTCTTTCTCCGCAAAGCGCACCACTTTATCTTCAATCGAGGGACAGTAACGAGGCCCCACTCCCTCAATAACGCCGGAATACATCGGTGATTGATCGAGATTATCGCGAATGACATCGTGGGTATTCGGAGTGGTCCAGGTGATCCAGCATGGAAGTTGTTCCACGTGGAACGATGAATCCGCCCAATTATTGAGGGTGAAGATATCGTTCTTCTCCTTCCTGATCCGGTCCCCAAAATGAGTGAACAGCGGAGGAGGCGTGTCTCCTTCCTGACGTTCGCATTTTGAGAAATCAATACTCCGCCCGTTCAAACGACACGGCGTACCGGTTTTGAAGCGATCTATTTCGAACCCCAAGACTTTGAGGGATTCCGAAACAGTCGAGGTCCCATCCCCCATTCTTCCCCCCTTTTCATTCTTTAGCCCAACGTGCATAAGGCCCCGCATAAAGGTTCCAGCCGAGAGGATGACAGTCTTCGAACGAATTTCCATCTGCAGCGAAGTTTGAATCCCCTGCACCTGATCATTCTCAACAAGGATCTTGGCGACATTGCCCTGATGGAGATCAATCCCCTTCGTCCCCTCGATGAGATGTTTCATGCGAAACTGATACGCCTTTTTGTCACACTGGGCCCTGGGAGCCCGAACCGATGGCCCCTTGGCCGCATTCAACATGCGCCACTGAATGGCCGTTGCGTCGGTATTCATCGCCATCGCACCCCCTAACGCATCAATTTCCCGAACCATGTGACCTTTAGCCAACCCCCCAATTGCCGGGTTACAGCTCATCTGTCCGATGGTGTCGAGATTCTGAGTCAACATCGCCACCTGAGCCCCGAGCCGGGCCGCGGCAAGAGCAGCTTCTACACCGGCGTGTCCGGCACCAATCACAAGGACGTCGTAATCTTTAGGATAGCGATACATGGAAGAGGCGGCACCCTAGCAGCAAGCCTTTGGATGACAAGAATGGTACAGCTATCTATCCGAAGAAATCCCCTAGCCTCTTCTAGAATTAGGGGTTAAAAATACAGCGGTTTTCCCCTTCCCATCATTCCTTCTTATCGCGGCCCATTCACAGCGTGAACAATTTGAATTTACCGGCACTTTTACTTTTAAGCCTCCTTGGAAATTTGGACGCTCAAAAGGTGAACCAGATCCTTCCCCAGGAAAACGGAAAGAATTCCATCGCGGTTCTCCCAGATCCGAATCACTACGCCGTCCTGTATCGCTCACGGGATCTACAAAACTGGAGCCCTGTCGATTTGGTTCCACAATGGTGGGACAGCTCCGACCGGGTTCTTGATGATCCGGGACTTCCCCGCAAAAACGGATTTTACGAAGTCCGCTATCATCATCGGCTCTCACCCGGCGACCTCGATTCGGATGGGCGGGATGACCTCTCGGAGATCTCTGCAGACAACGATTATTTAGCCGCCTTCAATCCGGCCGATCCATTCGATGACGTCGACGGAGCGCTTTTTCTCAAAGATATCGAGACATACAACACGCTTGCAAAGCGCGACAATTTTCCAGGAGCGCAAAGTGTCAAGGAAGTCAAATTCCTCATTACCGATATTAAGACAAATCCACGATTGCACTTCATTAACGTCAACGAAAACTCATATCACTACGACTTCGCACGATACGTATTGGGACGATATCGAGATTATGATTTCTGGACTGGAAACTCGGTCTTTAGCAGCCAGACCTACTTCACCAACAACCGGATCAACCTCGCTGGCTCACTCGTGTCCCATGAAAACTACGTCGCTTCAGATGGAAAACGCGGTATCTACACCATGGAATTTTGGCCCACTGATCCGGTCTCATTTGAACATATCCAAATAGCCTACGAGTTGATCAACCGGACCACTCCATTCATTGATCGTCTGGCCTACCACGCACCGAGCGAGACCCAACGAGTCATTCAGGACGCCAACCGGGAGCGCTTTAAAAACTCATTTATTGAAATCATTAAAACCGATGATCTTTTTTCTAACATCGACTACCAACCGATGAATCAGGAAGCCTCATTTGGGCGTCTCGTTCTCGCTTCTTCAGCCACCACCCTTTCCGCGCGAGACATTGTCATCTTCGAAAATCTTCCCAATGACCTCACTCATATTGCGGGCATTATTACCGAGATCCCTCAGACTCCCCTCTCCCATATCAACCTGAAGGCAAAACAAAACGATACCCCTAATGCATTCATCATCAATGCATCAGAAGATCCACGCATCGTGCCCTTCATTGGGGAAAACATCTTCTATCAAGTCTCCCCTGAAGGCTTCGAAATTCGTTTGGCGAGCCAGACCGAGCTCGATAATTACTTCGATTCCATCCGCCCCACTACCACCAGCTATCCTGAACGAGACCTCAGCCACACCACCATCCGACCTTTTAATTCGATCGCCTTTTCCGACACCAATAGCTTTGGAGGGAAGACAACTAACCTCTCCGTTCTCCATGATCTAATGCCGGACAAAGCACCCTTCGGATACGGAGTCCCCTTCTATTTCTATGACGAATTCATGAAGCACAACGGCTACTATGCGGAGGCTACCGCGATGATAGCTGAGGAGGATTTTCAAAACGATCCCACCATCCGCGAACAACGGCTCAAGGACTTTCGCAAACGCATCAAAACAGAAAGCAGTTTTCCCACCTGGATGATTTCAGCACTTACCGAGCTTCAAAATTCCTTTCCACCCGAAGTGACTCCACGTCTTCGCTCGAGCGCCAATGCCGAGGACTCAGTCGATTTTAATGGAGCCGGACTCTACGATTCCTATACCCACAAAGCGGACGAAGGGCACATCATCAAGAGCGTGCGACAAGTCTACTCATCGCTTTGGAATTACCGCGCCTATGAAGAGCGCGAATTCTATCGCATCGACCACCTGACCGCTGCAATGGGAATTACAGTGCATCCCAATTTTAAAAATGAACAAGCCAACGGAGTCGCCGTTGCGCGCAATATTTTTGATCCGACTTGGGAAGGCTATTACGTCAACTCACAGATTGGCGAAAATCTGGTCACCAACCCGGAACTGAACTCCACCCCCGAAGAACTTCTGGCAGCAGATCTTCTTGGCGATGAACCATACGAAATTCAGTATATTCGCTTCTCGAATCAACTCCCCGCCGGAGAAACGGTTCTCACAAAAGCCCAAGTGCTGGAACTCGTCGATGCTTTGAAACAACTCAACTCCCATTTCCGCTCTCTCTATCAACCTGTCCCCTCAGACTTTGCCATGGAAGTGGAATTCAAAATTACCGAAGGAGGTAATCTAGTCATTAAGCAAGCCCGGCCCTGGGTTAATTAGGTCCTAGCCTAAAATATCAACAGCGGCTTTCCCCGAAGGAAAAACCGCTGCTGAGCACACACGCAACAACAAAAGATTTGTTACACTGGGGTAACGTTAAGATAGCAAAATTTTGTTCAAATAGTTTGAGGGATTGTTGATCCCTCTTCAATTGATTCGACAGCGTCTTCCTCGGCTGACGGCGAAAATGCTTCTGAAGCTTTCTCGCGAGCTTTACGGGCAGCGGCCTTTCCGGCTCCAGCCCCTTTGGCTAGACCACTTTTAACAGTCTTCGGAACTAGTTCATTAGCAAAGGATCCAGTGAAAAACGCTCCGTAAGCGATACCGTAAGCAAGATCATGAAAAGCCTCCGCAACACAAGATTTTAAACTAGGGGCCGCTTCGCGGGCCCTCGCCGAGCCTTCGTCTTTTCCGGCCCGAAGCGCATCGCCCATCGTATTAAACTGGCGCTTTGTTTCTTCTTCGACCGGCCATTCTTCTGTGGGTGGTATTTCTGGATTCATTGTTTTTCAGTTATGTTCTGCAGTATTGGACCACATTTTTGCGATTTCATTCATTATAATTTTCCAGTGAATTTGGAATGCCGACCATTGCTGTTTCTAGTTCGACACACTTCTTAAAGATCTGTTGGAAATTTTCTTCGAATTCTTCTGGCTGCCGTTGCGTCACATCCACCAGCACCAGAAACCATTGAGAAAAAAAGAAGATGAAGAAAATCCTGATACTCACTATCACCCTTCTGAGCGGAGGACTCGCCCAATCTGCCGCCGCCGCACCTTGTGGCCTCCATATCGGCCATTCCTATACCTACATGAGTGGCTACCTATCCTGCGGAACTCCAATCTACACCAAACGCGTTGTCGTGGGATTCGATTGCCGAAATAATCCCATTTATCGATACTACCGGGTAAGCGGACACTCATCACATCGCTCACATCATCTGAGCCATATCCCCCATCGTTCGTATCAACACTCACGCCGGACCTATGTCACACCAAGGCATTACTCCAGCCGGAGTCACTACCGTTCGCCTGGATGCTCTTCATCTTATCGGGGAGGTTTCGCAGTAAGACGACACTAATTTCCCTTTTCACCCGACCAAAGGAGGCCTTCTTATTCCGAGAAGGCCTCTTTTTTTACACGACAAAACCACAAAACCCAGTCTATTGGTGCGAGCACCTTTTTCTCTCATGCACCGATTGATTATTTCTCTCTTTCTGTCCCTTGGGTTTTCGATGGCTTCTGTTCAAGCCTCACTGACAACCAATGAAATCCTCACACGCCTACAAAACTGCATTGAAGAAAATCGTTCCACCGCGGAAATAGAAGAAGGCCTTATCGATCTCAGCAATAAAGAACTCTCTCTCCTCCTAAGAGAATACGACGCAACCTGGCCTAAACTCCGGGATGCTTATTACAAATCGTTTCAAACACATGCTCAAAGCCTCTATTCCGGCGATGCAAAATTGACCCGAAAACGCTCTATCAAAAATCACCGCGAACAATTCATAAGCGTCTACGTGCTCGGCGAGGGGGCGATGAAAAACAAACTTAGCTCGATCAGCATGCCTGCGCTTCAAGAACTTCGCAAGTTATTGATGCCCAAAGCACAAGAGACACTCGCAACAGCTCCGGACCAACTCAAATCAAGACGAAAAATTGTCCACCTCCTTGCAAATTTTAGAGATGCGATTGTCGATGCCATTGTCATTCCGGACCAAGTAGAATCACTGGTTGCTGTCCTCGAGTTTGAAAAACAAACGGTCTCGGCACTGAGTGATCTGCCGCAAGATGGGTTGAGAACGATCAAGAAAAATGACGAGATTGCTCTTAAATCCCAGATCCCGAAAAAAGAACGTGAAGGAATTCGTGAAGTCAACGAATGGCGTTTGCTCCTCGGACTGAATGCTCTCGATTTGGATCCAAAATTATGTGAGGCCAGCCGAGGTCATTCCGAGGACATGAACAAACACAAGTTCTTCGCACATGAATCTCCCATCGACGGCAAAGAAACCCCTTGGAAACGAGCTGCAGAAGCTGGAACAAAAGCCACCGGAGAAAATATCTATATGGGATCCCAAGTCCCGGCTTCTGCCAACAAAGGATGGTTTTTTTCTCCAGGTCATCACAAAAACATGTTCAAAAATAGCCACATCCGAATTGGTCTCGGGCAATACAATCGATACTGGACCCAGATGTTTGGTTAGAAGATTATCTCTCCAATTTTTTCCGCGATTCTGTCGACACCAATCCTCGCAGACAAAGATCGTTTCCAATTTGCTCAACCGAGGGATTTTCCAATCCCCAACGGTCCTCCAACCCGGAGATACCTTCTCCTCCAGTCGCACAATGCAAGCCCCCGGTCACCATGGGTGCATAGAAAATCATGAATTCATCAATGAGATTCGAATCAAGAAACGCCCCCATCAAGCTCCCTCCACATTCCAACATGACGGTATTAACACCCTCATTTTCAGAAAGTTGACTTAGAACCTCTCGTAATTTGATATTTTCAAAAACACGTGTTCGATTTTTATACTCGTCGTTAAAAAGCTTCCACTGGGATTGATCTAGGCCGCATTTCGTTAAGACCACGCGGAGCGGTTGTTCTTTTTCCTCTGATATTTGAGGACTTCGAATTGTGAGCGAAGGATTATCCCGGCGCACTGTTTCTCCGGAGGTTACAATAGCATCCACTTCACCACGTAATAAATGGACCCTTTCCCTCGACAGTTCATTGCTTAACCACTGCCCTTCTTCATTTGGTCTCGATATTTTTCCATCCAAACTCATCGCCGTTTTTGCAATGACCCAAGGGCGACCCCTTGTCTGCACTGAAATGAATCCTCTAATTTGATGGCGACATTCCTCTTCGCAAATCCCGCGTTCCACCTCAATACCCGCCGCATTCAATATTCCATCCGCCCTTCCGGCATGAAAAGGGTTGGGATCTTTGAGACCATAAACGACTCTGGAAATTCCGGCTTCGATGATGGCATCTGTGCATGCACCGCTCCGCCCCTGGGTGCTACAAGGTTCCAGAGTTACATAAATTGTCGCACCTTTTGCCCCATCTGGTTCCAAAGTGCTCAAAGCATCTCGCTCCGCATGATTTCCACCTACTTGGCGAGTCCTCCCTCTCGCAATCACTATCTCATCTTTCACGATGACTGCTCCCACTGCAGGATTCGGAGAAGTTAGGCCGGTGCTCCGCTGTGCTTCTTCCAAAGCCAAACGCATCCAATAATTATTTTCCGAAATGTTCATCATCAACAATCGTTAAAGACACTCAACAAGTTTGTGAATAAGGCGTTGGTAATCGGGATTAACTTACCCTCTTCCCAAAAACCCTTCATTCTTTAATCCCTTTTAGCATACTCATTCGCGACTTATTCTACCGGTGGAACACTGATCATGGCGGGGTGGAACTCCGTTTTGTATGACTTGTTCGCAGTAAGAAGAAGAAGAAGAAAATAAATTAATTCCATTCAATCCCCGTACTAGCGGGGAACAACTTATCCTTTATAGCCACTTCACTCACTCTCATCATCATTAGAACCAGGGGTAACCGCATCGACTCCCGAACCAAAATCCTGTTTGCCGCCGGACAGGTCATATATTGTATTCGTCACCACAGCGCACGAAGAACAAAGAAGAGACAAAAAAATAGCAAAAAGGGAAAGAATCCTCATTGAAGGAGACTATGAAAAGAATCTCGAAAAGGAATAGAATAGTTCCATCAATTTAATCAATCTTAACTACATGAAAATCGTTCTGCTTTTCCTCGCCTGCAACGCAATCATCTCTGCCCAGCAATGGACCCAATTTCTGGGTCCGAATGGTAATGGAACGATTGATGGAGAAATTTCCGAATCGGTTCAAAAAAATGGTCCCAGAACCCTTTGGAAAGCCGAGGTGGGAATTGGTTGTTCTAGTTTTGTAATTGCTGACAACCGGGCGTTTACGGTCGGAAATAAAAACAACGAGGATACTATTTGGTGTTTTAATGCTTCGAGTGGAGATATTCTTTGGAAAAAAACTCACCCGGAAAAATTGGCACCAAAGTATTATGATGGCGGTCCCGGAGCAACGCCGACTCTCGATGGCGATTTGGTTTACGTTCTCTCAAAATCTGGAAAGCTAAGTTGTTTAATGGCTCAAGACGGCAAAGAGGTTTGGTCTAAGAGCTTCCGGGACGATTTCAAAGGAAACATGCCGACTTGGGGATATTCAGCATCACCACTTGTCTATGGAGATTCCCTAATTTGCCTTCCCTGCACCAAGGGAGCTGCTCTGATCGCACTCAACAAAAAAACCGGAGATCTCCTTTGGAAATCAAGTAACACCGCGAGACCTGGTTATGCGGCCCCGGTTTTCTATTCTCAAAAAGGGAGTGATGCCGCGCTTGTTTTTCATGGACGTAGTTTGGTTGCCTATAATTTGAGCAAAAAAGGAGAGGTTATTTTTGAGCATCCCTGGCGGACTTCATATGACGTCAATGCCTCCAATCCATTGATTAAAAACAACTTAGTTTATATTTCTTCAGGGTATGGCATGGGTTATGCGGTGTTGGATGTTTCCGGACCTAAACTCAAGGTGGTTCATAGTGATCGCGATTTACGGATGATTTTTCAAAATGCCTATACTATTGGATCAGACATTGTAGGAACACTTGGGGATAAGAATTTCGAAGCAGAATTGTTCCGCATGGATTTCAAAACTGGAAAGGTAAAATGGAAGCATCGTATTCCTGGAACACGAGGTTCGACCCTACAGGTTGGTGAAACGACGATAGTTTTGAGCGAGACAGGCTCTCTGGTTTTTGGAAGAGCGACTGAAAAAGAATTTGTGGAATCGGGCCGCCATCAGGTTTTGTCCAAACTTTGTTGGGCCCCGCTCGCAATTGGCGAGGGAAAACTATTTGCCAGAACAAACAAAGGTCAGGCTATCTGTCTCAGTATCAAGTAGACTCGAAACGAATCATTTCTCCGGAGAGATCTCCTCTGTTTGCTCCAATCCAACACCCACAGTCCGTCCTACACTCTTAAGAAGACCAGCCGGAACCTGCGTTGCAGTTTGGAGTAATCCGCAGGAAGACAGAAAAATCGCGAAACCAAAGGCCGAGATAACAGAAAGTAACTTCATCAGGCTGAATCCATACCCCCTTCTTCCCCAGTTCGTCAAACCTGCATTCTTTATTCTCGGTAACAGTTGTGGATTGCGCTCTGCGTAAAAATAGTAAGACTGGCTTTACCAAGTAATGCCTACAATTTTTCTTTTATTCCTAACGAGCCTCATCTCGGTAGCGGCTCCCTATTCTGAATTCTCAAGAGCACCTTATGTGCAATTGGCAAATCATGAGATGACCACTGTCGTCTGGAGGACAGCAGGACCAAGCACACCAGTGGTAAAATATGGCCAAGCTGCTGATCAACTCACCGAAGAAGTTCCCGCCGATCAGATTTTAATTCGACTTCATTCGGATGAAAGCGGACCAGCTCCCCTTTTCCATGATACCCCCAAAGGAACGCATCAATTTGAGGCGACTATCAAAGGCTTAAGCCCCGATACCATTTATCATTACGGGATTTTTCAAGATGGGAAGCAGATCACAGTGGCTGACGGAACCCATCATTTTAAAACACATCCCATTCCAGGATCGGAAGCTCCCGTTTATTTTTGGGTTGTTGGTGATTCGGGAACAGGTGGCTCGGCTCAGGCCAAAGTCCACGACGCAATGATCGCGCACAATGAAAAGACCGGACGCAAGCTCGACCTCTATCTCCACGTTGGCGATATGGCCTATGGGTCAGGGACCAACAAAGAATTCTCTGATCGCTTTTTCAAAATGTATGAGCCGACCCTTCGGAATACGGTGTGCTGGGCTTCCATGGGAAATCACGAGGGTCGAACTTCCAAAGGAGCTTCCGGAATAGGCCCCTATTACGATGCCTACATTTGTCCGACTAAAGGCGAAGTCGGTGGTCTGCCCTCCGGTAAAGAGGCCTTCTACTCTTTCGATTATGGTAAGGTTCATTTCATCTGTCTTGATTCCCACGATCTTGACCGGAAGCCCAGTGGAGAAATGGCCCAGTGGCTCAAGGCTGATTTGGAAAAAACCAAAGCAGAATTCTTAATCGCCTATTTTCACCATCCTCCTTACACCAAAGGTTCGCATGACTCCGATCGGGAGGGACAATTGATTGAAATGCGCGAACACATCATGCCTATTCTCGAAAGCGGCGGGGTCGATGTCGTGTTTACCGGCCACTCTCATATCTACGAGCGTTCGATGCTAATCGACGGCGCCTATCAAACACCAACCACCGCGGAAGGGGTCGTTCTTGATGATGGTGACGGCGATCCAGCTGGAGATGGAGCTTATCGGAAGAGCAAAGGACTGACCCCGAATAATGGAACTGTTCAGGTCGTGACCGGACACGGTGGAACTGGAGTTCGCCGGGTTGGAACTATTCCTTTGATGAAGCGAATTATCGTAGAAAATGGTTCCTGTTTGTTCACCATCAAGGGCGACACCATCCTCGGTGAAATGCTCAATCTTAATGGCGAGATCCGCGACACCTTCGCTATTACAAAAAAAGGTGTCGTCGAACACACACCAATTGTTGACCCTTGGCAGCCGGAACCAAAGGGACGGGCCGCGGGGAAATCGAGTCCGAAAGTTCCCAAGAACACCACTGCGTTGATTCCGAAAAATGCCAAGTGGTCCTATCTCGCCGGCAAGCAGCCCGGGGGATCTGCGACTGACTGGACGCAAACTGCATTCGATCATTCCAGTTGGCCTACTGGCGCGGCCGGATTTGGATATGGCGATAAGGATGATGTGACCTACCTCAATAAAATGAGAGGCAAATACACCACGGTTTACTTGCGTCGTGAGTTTGATCTGCCCGAGGGAGCCAAGCTTGATTCGATGGGGCTTTCTGTTTCCTATGATGACGCCTTCATTGCCTATTTGAATGGTAAAGAGGTTCTCCGGGTGGGAGTCGATAAGGGACAAGGCGCTACTGCTGATGGCTTTACGTTGCATGAAGCGGATAATAAATTTGACTACTTCCCTCTTAAGAATATCGCCAAGTTATTGGAGCCTGGTGAGACCAATGTTCTTGCGATTGAGGGACACAACGCGAATCTAAAAAGCTCTGACTTTACGATTCATCCCCTTCTCTTGATCGCAAAGTAGATCGTTAATGATGAGCCTGGGTAGATCGATCTTCCTTGCTGGCCTTCTCATGCCAATCTCGGTTTGGGGGCATCACAGTGTTGAGGATACGATCAAGGAACTCACTCAAAAAATCTCCAAGTCCCCTACCCCCGAACTTTATTTCAAGCGGGCCATCGAATACCGCGCTCTTCGAAAGAGTAAAGAATGTGAGCGTGACTTGCGAGCGGTACTTCGGCTGGCGCCCGATCATTATTCCTCGAAGATGGCCTTGGCACGATTGTTGATGACGTCGGATAAGTACGATGAAGCTCGTACTTATTCTCATGAGATTTTAAAGTCAGTCTCCACCCTTCCCCGGATGATTGAGGCCCGGTTTCTGAGTGCGGAACTCGCGCAGGTGCGTGGAGATTACAATAAGGCGTTGAAGGTTTGCGAAGATATTCAAAAGGAATTCCCTGATCATGATGAGACAATTGATTTGTTTCACGCTTATCTTTTGATCAAGGATGAAAAGGCATCTGAAGCGGCCCAGCTTTTACAGCAGGCCTACCGCCGGACCCATGGTGTGGTTTTACGCAATTCTTGGATTGATGCCTCATTGTTGGCTGGAGAAATCGAGCCGGTTTGGCCGGTTATTCAGAAAGAATTGGTGGACTCCAGATTCAAGGCGGCTTGGTTGATTCGTCGCGCCCGGGTTGCGCAGTTACAGGGTGCTAGAGTGCAAATGCAGAAAGACTTGAAGTTGGCTCTGGCGGAGTTGGAAACGCGGATTAAGCCCGAGCGGCCTGATCTTACTCTGATTTCCGACCGCGGACTGGCCCTCGCGATGAAAGGAGATAAGGAATTAGCTAAAAAAGACCTCTTTCTTCTGCAAAAATCGGGTTTCCCCGCCCGTTCATTTCTGTTTTTGGAACAGCAGCTAAATGATTAGCATTTAGTTCATCAGGTGTGCCCGGAATGATTCGCTAGTTTGGCCCATTCCATCGATTTCGGTGCGGATGACTGCGGCTTGGCTGTTAAGGCCGGCTTTATTAAGACGGTCAAGTTCTCTCATGAGCCTGGAGAGATAGCTGGTTCTTATGCTTGTGACTTCAGCATTAAATTTCTCTCGCTGGCGTTTTTGGGTTTCGAGTCCCCGAATAAGATGCTTTTTGATTTCTGCAGGAAGAAGGTCAGTAAACTCGGGACCTCCGGGAATCATTTCCTCGTTATTCAGCGTATCTTTGATCTTTTGAATACGGGCTCCAAATTTTTGCTGCTGGGATTTGGGAGCGCTGCTGTACCATTGTCCCAGGGATCCGCTGACAAACTTTTTGTTCTCGGTGAGCATTTGAGTATAATTTTCTACCTTCTTGACGAGAGACTTACGAATAATTTGACGCCAAGTGAGGACATTCGCGCGGGCGGAATTACTGTCGCCCGTATCTGGTGTTGTGGTAGCTTCGTTGGAATTTGCAAAGTTTGTTGCGTCATTACTCCATTCAATGAGGAAGGCTTCGACTTCTTGGGAATCAGGCGAGGTGTCATTCCAGCCGGGTGATGATGAGTCGTTCTTGAAATACAAGGCATCGTCATTTGGACCGCCGTCGGGCGCGTTTTCCTGCCAACTTGCCTGCTTCCAGGCCTCTCGGGTGACCCAGTACCATGTTTCGTCGTTGCGACGTCCACCGAGCCAGGCGGATTCATCAACTCCGAGAGCGGCAATTAAGGTGTCCCTGATGAAATTCATTTCGAGAATATCAGAGGCGACAGCAAGGTGGCCTTTTCCGGAGCTCGCCGTGAGGTCGGCTTCGTCCCAGGTGAGCGGGCGATTGACGACGAGATAGTGTCGATTTTGCTGAACGACTGTTCCCGGTGGCCAGGACGGGCTGGGGGATTCCAGGCTACTTTGCAAGCGAGCGAGTTGGGCTGAAAGAGACCCTTTGTTGTCTCCGAATTTGGACCATTGAAGGATGAAGGGGTTTTTTTCGCCATTGGGGCGGGCTTTGATCAGTCCTGATTGAGAAAGCGCGGCGCAAGAGCCCAGGTTAGTGGAGGGCTTGTTGTGGAGCCATTTTTGTCCGGTGACCCAACCCCAGTCGGTTCTTCCGAGGGCACCGCCGCCGACCCAGGCGCGTTTGTGGGTTTTGATGGTTGAAGCGAGAGCGGCGACATCGGCCGCAGTTTCGGCGGTGGCAAGATGGCCGCCATGGTCTTCAGCAAATTGGGCGGCTTGTGACCAGGTCATGGGAGAGTCGACCAGGAAAAGGAAGTTATTTCCTCGCTCGATGGATCCTTCGGGGAAACGCTCCCGTTTTCCGTTGGCGAGATCCGGTTTAAGGTAAGCTAACTCTTCCAAGGGGGTGGGCTTGGCCGTGGGGCTATGAATGTCCTCGGCGTGTTTTTTTGCGAGTTGTCTGGCACGTTCTTTGGCGGCTTCTTCAGCGGCTTTCTTTTTATCGGCTTCGGCTATGGCGGCGTTGCGCTCGCCGGCCGCTTTGTCAGATTTTCGTCGTTTTTCCCGGAGTTCTTTTTCTTCCTCAATGGCAATCCGCTCTTGTTTTTCCTGATATTTTCCCCAGGCGAAAATGATGGCCGGAATAAGAGCGGCGATGATGATGAGGTTTCGGATAATCGGCCAGTTGCCCGAATCCGCCATGGCAATGGCGGGAGTCGGGGCGGGGGCCGTTATGGTTTCTTCACTCTCGTTTTTTTCGCGGGTGACCGTGGTAAGTTTGGTGCGGGAAGGAGATGACTTGGCGGTGGTAAGCTTAACTTTGGAAGTTTCTTTTCGGGCGATTTTGACTCCGGAATTTTCCTTACGACTGAGCTTGGGGCTGCTAGGTTTGGAAATGGCTCCTAGCTTGAGTTTGGTGTTTCCGCCGGATCCACGGCCACTCCTTGAGGTTTTTCTCAGGCGGGGAAGTAGATTTCTGAGTTCGTCCGCCATGTCCTGGGCATTTTGGAAGCGCATACGCGGATTGCGGCGGGTTGCGGTTCGAATGATGGTGTCGAGGCGTTGATCACTGCCACTGATAGAGGAAGCGGGGCGGGGTGGTTGTTCGGGAATAAACCCGGTCAGGAGTTCGTAAAGGATGACTCCCACGGCAAAAATATCTGAAGGCACCCCGATGGCAGTGGGGTTCTCCAGGATCTCCGGTGCGGCGTAGCCTGGAGTTCCGAAGGCCATGTGCTCGCCGCCAACGCTGTCGGGATGAATGGCGAGCCCAAAATCTCCGATCTTAGCGTGGGCATCGGGGTCGAGGAGAATATTGGCTGGCTTGATATCGCGGTGGATAATTCCTGCTTTGTGGGCGTGGGAGAGACCTTCGCAAATTTCTATAATCAACTCACAAGCAGTGTGTTGTTCAATGGCCGTTTTGTAGCAGGAATAGTAGAGGGATTTTCCCTCGACCAGCTCCATGACGATGTAGGGCATACCGTCGGCCTGACCAAAGTCGTAGATTCCGATGAGATTCGGGTGATTGAGCTTGGCCATCGAGCGGGCCTCGGCTTGGAACTGTTCGCGAAAGCTTTCGTCACCGAGTTCCCGAGGCAGCAATTTAATGGCGACGGGACGATCGAGGGAAACTTGTTTCGCGGCGTAAACGGCTCCCATGCCACCGGTGGCAATCAAGGAACTCACATCGTAACCGCTGAGCAAGTCGCTCAGTTCTTGTGGTTCCGGGGGATCAAATGCAATTGGGTCGCTCATTTAAAATTGGGAAAGTAGGATGGGATGACGTATTTTGGGGACAGGATGGGGTCGTAGGCAACCCTTGAATTTTGCTGGATGAAAGAAATGATAGCATAAAAAATAGAAATGATGACAGAAGAATTAATCTTTGCAACGCTTGGGGAAGAGGGTTTTGGACAATTAACGAAGGCGTTTTATCGGCGGGTCCGTGAGGATGAGTTAATTGGGCCAATGTATCCTGATCAGGATTGGGCGGGCGCTGAAGAGCGGCTAAGGGAGTTTCTTTTGTTTCGATTTGGGGCGGTGACGAGCTACCTGGAAAAGCGGGGTCATCCAAGGTTGAGAGCAAGGCACATGCCGTTTCGGATTGGAATCGCGGAGCGGGACCGTTGGTTATTGTTAATGGGAGAAGCTGCGAAAGAGGTGGTGGCGGATACCGGAGTGCGGAGCGCCCTGATGGAGTTTTTTGCGCAGGTCGCGGATTTTTTGCGAAACACCCCCGAGGAAGGGGAATAGGCAGGGCTGGTGTTTTTGGAAGACCCCGATAGTTTTCGTGACGAGAAATGACTGAACATGAGTTGATCGGGTATGTTTTCATGGGAACGCTTGGGGCCTTCTTTTTATTAGGCCTGCCTGCGTATTATTTTCTGCGGAAAAATCGAAACCTTGCTCGTCCGCCGGTTTTGGGGAAAGTGGCGACTTGGCCGCTTCAGCCGCTCGATTTGATTGTTGCCAGCGGGTATATTGCCTTTTTCGTTGCGGGCTGGAAATTGTCCGGGTCGGTAGATCAAAAGGAGGCGTTCTCGAAGGCTAATGCTTGGATGATCGCCGGGAATTCCCTCGTTATGCTCATGTTTGCGGGGATGGTTCCGCTGGTGATGTTTTGGCGGATTCGTCCGGAAAAGTTTTTTGGACTGAATTGGCCGAAGTGGCGGTGGATTTTTCTGATCGTGCCCTGTTTTTTGGTGGGAGTGATGGTGGTCGCTACCATCATTATGGCTTCGGGCTGGCAGAAGTTTGTGGAGGGAAATTTTGGCGGCGATGTGCAGGCGACGGTTCAAATGATCATGGAGACCCATGACGTTGCCTTGATGGCGGCGATGATTTCCGCGGCTGTGATCGGAGCTCCGATTGCCGAGGAGATTATTTTCCGCGGTTACCTTTATCCGGTGGCCAAAAAATACACGAGCACCTGGTTTGCCGCTTTGTTTACCGGAGTGCTTTTTGGGGTGGTGCACATGAACCTTCTTGGTTTTCCTATTCTCGCCTTGATGGGAATGGCTCTGGCCGTTCTCTATGAACGAACCGGTTCCTTGTGGGCTCCGATATTTTGTCACATGGCCTTTAATGGGATGCAGATGTTCTTCATGTTGTTTTCGAAGTACTTTCCAGTTCCGGCGTCATGAAAACGATTGAAGAATTGGGAGAAGATGGATTGATCGCGCAATTGTGTGAAGGCCTTCCGTCGACTGAAAGAGTGGTCGTTGGTCCGGGAGATGATTGCGCGGTGGTTGAGGTGGGGGACGAATGGGTTCTTTTGAAAACCGACGCGGTGGTGGAGGGCGTTCATTACTTGTCGGGCGAAAATGCCAAGCGAGTCGGCTGGAAAGCAGTGGCGAGAGTCTTGAGTGATTTTGCTGCGATGGGAGGGGAACCCGGTGAACTTTTGGTGACGGTAGCGGTCTCGCGAGAGGTCGAAGTACGGTGGCTCACGGATCTTTATGAAGGAATGAAATCCTGTCTGGAGCAATTCGGGGGAGTGATTGTCGGTGGCGAAACGAGCTCGCTACCAGCGGGTGCTCCGGCCGTGGTTTCTATCGCAGGACGGGGGAGGGTGTCGCGGAAGCGATTGGTGACACGGTCCGGAGGCAGGGCGGGAGACGATATTTTTGTCACCGGAGTGTTGGGTGGATCAATCAATGGAAAGCACTTGGATTTTCATCCCCGCCTTCGGGAGGCGACTTGGTTGACCGAAAATTTTTCCCTCACCGCGATGATGGATTTGTCGGATGGTCTGGCAAAAGATCTCCCCCGATTGGCGAAAGCCAGTGGCTGTGGATTTTCTATCGAGAAAGAATCTGTCCCTTGCTCGGAGGACGTGTCACTTCAGGAAGCGCTCGGAGATGGTGAGGACTATGAGCTCCTCTTCACCTGTGAGCAGGGGAGTAAATTACTGAAAAAATGGGCCGATTGCTTTCCCGGTTTGCGATTGACAAGGATTGGTGAATTGACCGCAGACCAGGAAGATTCGTTGGTCGGCGGCTGGGATCATTTTTGAAAGTTCACAGTTGAACAACCATCGAAAATGTCTACGATTTTATTTTCGAGACTATTTCGACTTTTATGAATCTTGTGAATATTGGTGAAAAAGGGGTTTCCGTGGTGGATTCTGATGAACTGTGCGCCCAGGTGGCGGACGAGGTGGAGGCACTCTTGCGAGGCGGGGAGGAGGTTGTGCTTGGTTTGGCGACGGGAAGTACGCCCCTGCCTTTGTATGGGGAATTGATTCGCAGGCACCGTGAGGAGGGATTATCCTTTGCCAAGGTCACGAGCTTTAATCTCGATGAATACGAGGGGATTGGGCGGGATAATTCCCGGAGTTACTGGGCCGAAATGTGGGAGAATTTGTTTTCGCATGTAGATATTGACCCGGAAAAAGTTCACGTGCCGCCTTCGCACTTTGAGAACGCCGAAGTGGCGGCAGCGGAGTACGAAGCGCGGATTCGGGAAGCGGGAGGCATTGACTGGCAGCTGCTGGGAATTGGGCGCGACGGCCATGTCGGCTTTAACGAGCCAGGGAGTGACGGCAAAACGCGGACGCGTCGGGTGGATTTGGCCGATGAGACGCGGGAGGATGCTGCTCCGACCTTCGGGGGGTTGGAATATGTTCCGACCCACGCGATGACGATGGGTGTGGGAACGATTCTGGAAGCGAAGAGAATTGTTCTGATAGCCCGCGGAACGGGAAAAAAAGAGATCGTCGTGGAGGCTTTAACAGGTGATGTTGGTCCGCACGTGCCAGCCAGTTATCTGAGAGGACACCAGAATGTCGGGTGGTTTCTTGATCATGCTGCGGCCGGTATTGATGCATGATGAGTGATTTAGTTACAAAATCCCAACGACTAAAGGAACCCGGAAGTTACTTCCAGGGCCTTGATTGGAAAGGCGAACTACTTCCGCGCGAGATCGTATCTTTTTGCCGGACGGCTCAGGATCACAGCATCGGAGGATGGCAGGGGATTTCCGCGAAGACAGGGCGCTACGATCAGCACTCTCGCTACGTTTTATTGGTGGCGCTGGAAGGAAGCGGCCGGATCGGAGTAGAGGCGGATATTTGTCAGGTCAACGAAGGCGATGTGCATTTGTTGCTACCGTATCAGATTCATTACTACGTCGAGCTGCCGAAGAATTTCACTTGGCTCTACGTGACTTTCGATCTCGAGCAATCGTTTGACGGCTGGAAGAATGACGGGAGGAGCCTGTCAACGCGTTCCCGGGAATTGCTTGATGACTTTATAGAGAAATACGAAAATGGTGAGGGCTTGCAAGCGAGCCTCACGCTGGGAGAAACCCTGCGGCAACTGGCAGGAAGCGAGCCGGTGGTGCGAAAGGTTGTCAACGAGGGTGATCTGGTGGTGAAGGTGAAGAACCATGTCATGAGCCATCTCGAGGGAGATTTGGCTTTGCCGGTTCTCGCGAATGCGATGGGGGTTTCGGAGAGCTATTTGCGGGCGGTCTTTCGTGATGAAACCGGCGTCTCGGTCGGAAACTTCGTGCGCTCGGTGCGACTGGTACGGGCGACTCATCTTTTGGAGCGGCAAGCCCATGATCTTGGCGACGTCGCGCGGATGGCGGGCTTTGCTTCTCTTACTTCATTTACCCGGGCATTTCGCCGCATGTATGACCTCACCCCGAGCGCCTATCGTAAGAGGAGTAAGGTTGAGGTTTAAAAATTAGTAATTAATCTTTCAAAATTATGAGCACAGAAAAAAGCAATCCGACGACGAAGTTATCGATCATGATGTTCCTCCAGTTTTTTGCGTGGGGGGCTTGGTTTGTCACCTTGGCCTTGGCGATGGGAAACAATGATCTCGGAGCGTTTATCGGGAGGGCTTACGAGAGTGCTCCGATTGCCGCGATTTTTGCTCCCTTGTTTTTGGGATTGATTGCGGACCGCCTGTTTTCTTCGGAACGAGTGATGGGTGTGCTGATGCTCATTGGAGGAGTCTTGATGTGTCTCATTCCGGGAATGGCGGAGAGTACCCAGGCTTTGTATCCCGCGATGGCAGAAGCGATGGAAGCTTTGAAGAATACCGAGGCTGCTAAAACATTGTTGGCTGGAGCGCAGCCACCTACTGATTTGATCGCTGCGATGAGTCCGATGAGCGACCTACCGGCTGCCACCAAAGATTTGTTGGCGCAGGCGAAGGAAACTGAAAGTGTTTACATGGCGTCTGGCAGCAAGATCGTTTACGTGATGATCGCATACATGCTTTGCTACATGCCGACCCTTGGCTTGGGAAATACTATTACCTTTTCCCACTTGGCACAGGTCGAGTTTCCCAAGGTGCGGGTTTGGGGCACGATTGGTTGGATTGTTGCCGGATTGGTTTTGGGCTTCCTGGGATGGTCGGATTCGTTGAATATTTTCTGGCTTGGTGCGATTTCAAGCCTCGCGTTGGGGCTCTATAGCTTCACCTTGCCACACACTCCTCCTCCAGCCAAAGGGAAGCCATTGGATATTGGATCTCTTTTCATGGTGGATGCCTTTAAGCTCCTCAAGAATCCGGCGTTTTTGGTCTTTGCAATATGCTCAATGTTGATCTGTATTCCGCTGGGATATTACTATGGCCAAACATCAGCCTTTCTCGGGGCAGCAGGATTTACGCAAGCAGCCTCCACGATGTCTCTGGGTCAAATGTCTGAGATCTTCTTCATGATCCTCATTCCGTTCTTCTTCAGAAAACTGGGAGTAAAAAAGATGTTGCTCATCGGAATGTTGAGCTGGGTGGCACGTTATCTTTTGTTCGCTTTTGGTGCACCTGATCAGGTGACCTGGATGTTGTTGCTGGGGGTTATTCTGCATGGAATTTGTTACGATTTCTTCTTCGTGACCGGCTTTATTTATACCGACCGGAAAGCTCCTAAAGAGATTCGGGGGCAGGCCCAGTCGCTTCTTGTATTTCTGACACAAGGGCTGGGAATGTTCTTTGGATTCCGCATGGCCTTTGGGGGCAGTTGGCCTTTTACTTCGACTGCGCTTCCAAATACCGCAGGTGATTATGGAGTCGCTCCGGGTGGAAATAGTGCCTTGATGGACTCGATCAAAGAAAACTCGGGGACTGAAGAAATCAGCTTCCTTGACAGTTTGTTGGGCATGTTCGGCAAGGGATATCCGGATGGTGTGTCTTCTGATTTGATCAGCACCGCTATGAATCAATGGAGGGATTACTGGATTTATCCGGCCGGGATGGCTGCCACGATTGCGGTCATTTTCTTCTTGGGATTTTGGGATAATAGCGCCGATGGCGACGAGAAAGAGGAAGAAGAAACTGCATGAACTTTCTCGCACTTCAGAGTGGTGATTGGGCCATCATTACCATCGCGATCCTCATTCTTGGCAGTGTGATTGGGGGGATGGTAAAGTTTGTCCAAGCAATTAAAATTCTCCGAAAAGGACCTCCGAAAATTGATGAGGAAGTCTTGTTAGAACAGCAACGCGAATACGAAGAAAATGAGTAAAACGATTAAAGTCCTGTGCGTTGGTGCCGGGCACATGGGAACGTCACATGCTCGGGCATACCATGCCATTGATGGGTTTGAGATTTGTGGAATTGTCACTCGCTCCCAGGGGAGCCGGGCGGCTTTGAATGAAGATCTCGGAGCCTCCTACGCGGAGTTTAGAGATTTCTATGAAGCGCTGGAAGCAACCAAGCCGGACGCCGTTTCCATCTCAACTTATCCTGATACCCACGCAGCCTACGCCAAGGCGGCGATGGATGCCGGGGCGGATGTCTTTATCGAAAAACCTCTCGCCGAGACCGTCGCGGAGGCTGAAGAGATTGTTGCCAAGGCACGGGAAACGGGACGCAAGGTGGTCATCGGATACATTCTCCGCCATCATCCAAGCTGGATCAAATTTATCGAGATTTCCCACACTCTCGGCAAGCCGCTGGTGATGCGGATGAACCTCAATCAGCAGTCGAGTGGCCCTAATTGGGAGACTCACAAGAATCTTATGTCCTCGATTTCCCCGATCGTTGATTGCGGTGTTCACTACGTGGATGTGATGTGCCAAATGACACGGAGCAAGCCGGTGCGCGTGAGTGGAATCGGAGCGCGTCTTACTGACGAGCTTCCGGAAGGAAAAATCAACTACGGTCACCTGCAGGTAACTTTCGAGGACGGTAGTGTTGGTTGGTATGAAGCTGGCTGGGGTCCGATGATGAGCGAGACCGCCTTCTTCGTGAAGGACGTTGTAGGGCCGCAAGGTTGCGTCACGATTTGCGCCAAGGATGCCGCCGGAGAAGGAGCATCTGCGGATGTTGATTCCCACTCGAAGACGGAGTCGCTTCGTCTTCATCACAGCGAATTGAATGACGAAGGGAAGTTTGTCAAAACCGACGATTGGATCGAAACATCGGACGAGCCGGATCACGATGGCTTGTGTCATCGCGAGCAGGAATACTTTCTGAAAGCGATTCGCGAGGATATGGATCTGGGCGATCACATGGATGATGCCATCAATTCGATGCGCATTGTTGCCGCGGCCGATGAAAGTTTCCGGACTGGAAAAACAGTAGAACTATCCTGATGAAAAAATTATTAGTAGCGATTGCTTGTGTTGGCTCGGTGTATGCCGGGGAATTTGTGTCCCTGTTTAACGGAAAAGATTTCACCGGTTGGGGTGGAGCCGGGAAACCAGAGCAATCTGGTTATGTCATTAAAGAGGGGGGGATTATCGAGTCGACGAAGAAGTGTCGTTTCCTGATCACTGAGAAGGAATATTCGAACTATGTCTTTGAATTTGAATTCAAACTGACTGCCGGAGCAAACAACGGATTGGGGATTCATTATCCGGGAAAGGGAGATCCTGCATACACCGGCATGGAGATTCAGATTCTCGATAACACCCACCCGAAGTATGCCAAGCTTAAGGACTACCAGTTCCATGGCGGACTCTACACACTGGTGGCAGCCAAAAAGGGTCATCTCAAACCTGTAGGAGAGTGGAACAAAGAGATTGTCACAGTCAATGGACCCAATGTGAAAGTGGAGCTTAATGGTGTGGTGATCATGGAGGCCAATCTTGATGAGGTGAACAAATCAAAACCAAAGCACAATGGAGCAAAACGCCGGAAGGGGCACCTGTGCTTCTGTGGCCACGGAGCGATCATCAGTCTGAAAAATCTGCGCATTAAGGAGTTGTAGAATTTCTCAGGAGAGGCTTTTTGAGCCCAGAGATTTAATTGTCGTGGCGAGCTCGTGGAGT
The DNA here is from genome assembly GCA_029253285.1 of Akkermansiaceae bacterium. Classification (GTDB taxonomy): domain Bacteria; phylum Verrucomicrobiota; class Verrucomicrobiia; order Verrucomicrobiales; family Akkermansiaceae; genus SW10. The sequence goes on from JAQWZU010000028.1 coordinate 30,294, forward strand.
TTCACCTCACGGCGGGCGGGGAGGTAGAGATGTTTTCCAGGTTCCGCCAAGGTGATTACCAGAGCACGTCCGATGCCAGAACTGGCATCGTTACGGCGGTGGCCTGATGGATGGAGCTGACTAGAGTTGTCGTTGCCAGAAAGACTTGTTGGCGACGAGGTCGAGGGCAAGGTTTTGCCAGGGGTCGTTTTGGGCGCTGGGTTTGGAGTATCCGGCGAGGAGACAGAGTGATTGTTGATCCTGGTCATTGGTGACCTCGAGGGTGCCACCGTGGTGGTGCCATTTCAGGAGGTGTTTTAAGACTTCGAGGCAGGCTTGGGATTTCTGAATGCTGGTTTGCGTGCTGTTGAAAATGGCCTGAAAAGCTTGTCTTACCGGGGCGGCGGGAAGTTTGAGTTCGAGTCCCCGGGAGGTTTCACGGAGAACGGCTTTGCTTGGTTTATCTGATAAACCAATTAGGGAGTTGGTCAGATTAATGAAGAGTGATCCCAGGTTTTCAAGTGGTCCTGGAAGTGGATGGGATGCACCCTTGGGAGGGGCCACAGTGAGTTCGGGAAGATGCTGGCTGGTAAGGTCGATGAGTTCGGAAACGGGGATGAGTTGGTTCGGGTCGAGCGGAGGACTGTCAGCCAGATTGTCGGGGAGAGCGGCGTGAGCAAGATTGAGGAACTTTCGGTGCTTTTCATAAGCATCCTTCCATTGCTGGTTCTGGTTGAAGTCGTCATAGTTGATTTGGCCAAGATCGATGAGAACACCGGTGGCGGCGGCGACATTGCGGAGGCTGCTTTCCTTGAAAACCGAGAGAGCGGCCAAGCTATGCACCCGCTCGATGGCGGCGAGGGCTTCCACGTTCGAGGATGTTTGCGAGCGGAGGGATTCGCGTTCGGTTTCCACGAGATAGAGTTCCATTGCGCGGAGCAAAGTGACCTCGAGTTCCGAGACCTCCCAAGGCTTGGTGATGTAGCGATAGATGCCGCCGCTGTTCACGGCTTCAATGGCAGATTCGACGTTGGCGTAGGCGGTGGAGAGAATGCGTTTGACCGATGGTTTCAGGGCGGCAGCTTTGTGGAGGAACTCTGTACCCGATTCGTTGGGCATCCGCTGATCGGTCATGATGAGGCCAATATCGTCGTGATGTTCGCGGAAAAGATCCATGGCCTCCAGCCCGTCGTGAGCGATGAGAATACGGAATCGACTGGAAAATAGTCGTTCGAAATGTCGGCAGATTTTCTTTTCGTCATCGACAAAAAGTAGGGCCGGGAGTTCTTCAGGGGGCTTGGATAGCATGAATGAAAGCGTGAGTGATTAGGGTGACTTTGAACGAAAATCAGTCGTGAGAAAATGACATTCTCATTGAGACTCAGTGAAGTTGTCTCGGGGGCCAGGAAGGGTGATGGTAAAAATGGTCCCTCCTTGAGGAGCGTTTTTGGCATCGATGAGGCCGCCGTGGCTTTTGATGATCTTCAAGGTAAGACTGAGCCCCAGTCCCATTCCGATGCCAACCTCCTTAGTGCTAAAGAAGGGGTCGAAAATTCTCCTCCGAATTTCCTCGGGAATTCCATGACCGTTATCGGTAATGGTAATGATGACATTTTCAGCAACGGGTTTGGCTTCGATGGTAACTTTGGGATTCTCCTGCTCCCTGGTGGCATGGATGGCATTTTGAACCAGATTGACGAAAACCTGACAGAGCTGGTTGTCATTGCCGAAGACTTTGCTGGAATCAGGGATATTGACCAGAAGCTCGATGGAGCCCAATTCGTGGGAAAGGAGGTGGGTGGAGTTTTCGATGATGCGACGGAAGGGTGTGGCAGTTTTGGTGAGCTCATCACCCCGCGAGAGAGTACGAAGGTCGGTGATAATGCGGATAACCCGGCTAATGGCATCACCGAGGTCTGCCACGGTTTCGTCGTAGTCTTCGATTTCGTCTTCGGGGATGTGGGTGCGATAAGTTTTGAGAAGGTGGATTGCGGTATTGGCGTAGTTCAGCGGGTTGTTGATTTCGTGGACAATACCGGCGCTCATTTGTCCCAGAGAGGATAATTTCTCCGACCGGATGAGTTCTTCACCTTGGTTCTGAAGTTGTTCCAGGGCTTCGCTGAGGTTGAGGTTCAAGTTGAGGAGATCAGCGTAATACTTCTGGTTGAGAAGTAAGTTGGAAACCCGCGCGACCAATTCACTGGAGTAAAATGGCTTGGTGATGAAGTCATTGACACCGGCTTCGAGAGCGGCGAGCCGGGGGGCATCGCCACCGTGGGCGGTGATGAGAATGATGGGAATATTGGCGGTTGCAGGTTGGTTGCGGAGGAGTCGTGAGACTTCGATGCCGTCCATCTCCGGCATCATGTAGTCGAGAATGATGAGGTTTGGGAGATACTCTTGTGCCATCTGGAAGCCTTGTTCTCCATTGGCGGCCTGAATGATTTGGTGGTTGTCGAGGAAGGAGCCGATGTAGGACCGCATGCGCGGTTCGTCATCAACAATGAGGATTCGGGATGACTTTTCCTCCAGCTTAGACGGCTGAGATTCTTCGTCAAAATATGGTTCTTCGAGGGCGGCGGAAAGGATGCGATTTTGAAGAAGATCGAAACTGTCTTCCTTCCGGGCGTTGGGGCGTGATTTTGGTAGGTCTTTCCGTGGAGGAGAGACCGGCATTACGAGAGTGAAAGTAGTTCCGACATTCGGGGCGGAGTTGACCAAGAGATAGCCGCCCATGCTTTCGGCGAGGTTTTTGGAGAGAGCCAGCCCAATACCGGCGCCGCGGGACTTACGGTGTGAAGAAGAATCAGCCTGCCAGAATCGTTCAAAAATGTGAGGGAGCTCCTCCGGGGTAAGACCGACGCCGTTATCGGATACGACGAAGTGGGTCGTATCGTCTTTTTCTTCCATGGTGACCTCGACGCGGCCTCCGTCGGGGGTAAATTTTAGGGCGTTGATACAAAGGTTAAGGAGAATTTTTTCGAGTCGATCGTGATCGAAGACCTGAATGGGGTTTTTGGGAAAGTCTGCTTCGACCTTGAAGCTGATATCTTTACTTTCCGCCATGGCGGAGAGGTTTCGGTTTAGGCTGAGAGCGAAATCCTGGAGGTTGATATTTTCGAGCCGCTCGGGAAGGTCTCCGGTATCTAGTTTAGCAATGTTGAGAAGGTCATTGATCATTCGCATGAGGCGGAAACCGTTCTCTGAAAGAGTATCGATATAGCTTAGGGCGCGGGGATCGTTTTGAAGGGAGGGCAGGGTGGTAAGTTGCTCAATTGGACCGAGAATGAGAGTGAGCGGGGTGCGGAGCTCGTGGCTGACGTTGGCAAAGAATCGGTTTTTGGCCTCGCTGAGCGCTTGAAGCTGTTCGTTGTTTGCTTTCAGGGTATGTCGGTTTGTTTCGACCTCTTTTCTCAGGTAGAATTCGCGGAAGCGGTAGCTTTCATAATAGAAGATTCCGAGGCAGGAGAGAACGGCTGTTGCGATGAGAAAGAAGAGCTGCGTTGCCAGTTCAATGAGAGGACCTTGGAGGTAAAAGTAGACTGCAGAGTAGGAGAGAACTGAAATAATACTGTGGAAGAAGCAATCGATGAATCGCCATCTCATCACCATGGCGGTGCCAATGATAAGTAAGGCGAGTGCCTGATAGAGAGGAGAATCAGGATCGCGGAGGTGAAAGATCATCCAAAGGGTCATCGCCAGAGGGAGGAGGGCGGCAAGGTGGCTGATCGTGGTAATATTGCGGTTGGAATTGGAACGAAGAAAGCCGGTGAGGACGATCAGGAGAGAGGCGACTCCCATGCGAACGATTAGGAAGAGGATTGAATTTTCAGGGTAGTGGGCGTAGTCGATGACTGATCCGATGAGGATGAGCGCTGCAGCCAGGAGCATACTGCGGCTACAATGTTCGGCCCTGGTTTGGAGTTCAGATCGCTCAAAGCCTTTACTTGATGAGCTCAATGTTTTTGGCCGAGATTCGACGAAGGAATCTTCTGGAGGGGAGTCTGGCAAGATGATCAGTCTAATGGCTGGTCATTTTAATAAAAGTTCCGGTTTTGGTAAAAATTTGTCAACCCCGTCCGTAGAGCACTGTTAGCCCCCCAGCTAATATGTCCAAAAGCGCCAGCCTATCGAATAATCCTCTCTTCCGGAGAGGGGAACGAATTTATGACGAAAGTGGTCGAGATATTATCGAACTCGCTGAAAAAAAGAGCTATATGGTGTCCACGGTTGCGGAAATTTTAGGGATGACAGTTCGTGAATTTGAGGGTGCCTTGGAGCGCAGCGTCGGAATCCGCCCGAAGGAACTTTTTCGAAATCATCGGGCCGTGATGGCGCGTCGGATGATCCAGGAAAGGCAGGATCTGCATGAAATTTCCAATAAATTGGGATTTCGTCACTATTCTCATTTTGCTACGGAAATTAAGAAGTATTACGGGATTCCTCCCCTCCAACTACAGGCAATGATCCGAGATCGCTGCGATGCTGCGAATCAGGGTTTGGCCGGCGATAAGTAAGGATCGGGTGGCGCGGCCTTTGGGATTTTTTGAAGGATCGCCTTTCGAGAAAATATGGGCCCGGCCGGAGTTGATGATTTGGATGTGATCTTACGATGGACTTGGTTTTATGGGGAGCAAAGAGCGCGCCATAAACTCTGGGAGGAAGCATCTTGAGACGCTAATTTTCATAATTCAGTGAGTTAAGTATACTTGGAATTCTGAAATGGGCGGGAAGTGATCGCTCAGTTGATGCTGTGCAAAAAGGCTAGATTGTTCCGGAATTGAGTTCAAATAGATTTGAACAAAGAGCTGTTTTGTGAAAAGTTGTGCCCATGGCAGACGGGGATCGGAGTGAAAAGGCTCTCAGTGATTTCGAGTCGCAGGTGATTGAGTTCTTTTGCGATGGGGTGAAAATTTTGGGCCTTCCGAAATCGATTGGGGAAATCTATGGCCTGCTTTTCATCTCTCCGGATCCAATTTCCCTCGATGATTTGGTATGTCGCTTGGGGATTAGCAAAGGATCAGCGAGTCAGGGTTTACGGACCCTAAGGGAACTTGGAGCGGTACGGGAAGCCGAAGTAACTTCTGGCAGGAGGGTTTATTATGAACCGGATGTCGAGCTGAAGAGATTGGTTGGAGGGTTTATTAAAGAGCAAGTTAGGCCCCATCTTTCCAGCGGAGAGGAAAAATTGGACTCATTGAAGAAGATGGTCGGAGACATGCCGGGAGATGTTCGATCGGACTTTTATGCCGGTCGTTTGGAACGGCTGAGCCGATGGTCTAGCCGTGCCAAGGTCGTGCTTCCCCTCCTTCAGAAATTCTTGGGTAGCTGAAATGAACTCGGATAAAGCATCAGAGCCGAATTGGTATGTCTTGCGTACCCAACTGAAGCGTGAACGTTTGGCGGCGGCGAATCTTCGGCGTCTTGAGGGTGTCGAAGTCTTCCTGCCGCGCCTGCGCTACCAAAAGACTACCCGGCGGGGTCGCGTCTGGTGGGTGGAGCCCTTGTTTCCCGGATATTTATTAGCAAAATTTTCTTATTTGGAACTGAGTCGGGCGGTAACCTACACGGCTGGAGTCAGTCGAATCGTAACTTTCGGAGATGATACTCCGGCGGTTCCGGACCAATTTGTGAAGGATCTCCAGGCTGAGGTGGCTCGCCATCAAACGGACGACGAAGAGATTGTCGTGAACTGGAAAGTGGAAGTGGGGGATGAGGTCGAATTGGCGGAGGGGCCATTCAAGGGGATGGAAGGGCGGGTGGTCGAGGTCAGGCCGGGAGCGGAGCGGGTGAGTTTGTTGCTCGAGTTTCTGGGAGAATCGAAACCGGTAGAGGTGAGCCTTTATAGTTTGATCCTGGCGAACCCGGACATTCCGGAAGGCTGGAAGGGAGAGTAGCAGCGATTTCCAAATAAGTTCATTTTTAATTGAACAATACCCTATTCCATGAGTCTATATTGCTAACTGAGACGGGATTTCCATTGTTTTCGGTCCCAGATTGCTGGATTTTATTGGTTTTACTCTATCGGATGTGAGTAAGTGACCATTGGCGGTAGCTAGCTATTATTTGTTGTGAATGTGCCCTTATTAGATGTTCCCGCGCAAAATGCGCCCTTGCGGGACGAGTTATTGCAGGTATTCGAGAGCGTTCTCGATTCGGGATATTTTATCTTAGGTCCCGAGGTTGAGGCTTTTGAAAAAGAAGCTGCGGAGTATCTCGGAGTGCCTCATACGATTGGAGTGTCGTCCGGAACGGACGCCTTGATCGTGGCTCTTCTTGCGGCCGGGGTGGGACCGGGAGATGAAGTAATTTGTCCCTCCTTCACTTTTTTCGCTACTGCCGGAAGTGTGGTTCGAGTCGGGGCCACGCCAGTCTTTGCGGACTCTCTGGAGGACAGTTTTAATATCGACCTCGAATCGGTGAAGAGCCGGATCACGTCGAAAACTAAAGCCATTATTCCGGTCCATTTGTTTGGGCGGAGTTGTGAGATTGCAGGAGTGATGGAGTTTGCCGATGAACATGATCTCGTCGTGATTGAGGACACCGCACAATCATTAAGTGCGGGCGTTGATTCACGCAAATGCGGTACCTTTGGTCACTTTGGAACCTATAGTTTTTTCCCCTCAAAGAATCTGGGTGGCTACGGTGATAGCGGTCTCGTGAGTTGTCTGGATGATGACTTGGCAGAGAAAGTTCGACAGTTGCGAAATCATGGAATGCACCCTAAATATTATCATGCCATGGTCGGAGGAAATTTCCGGATCGATGCGTTGCAGGCGGCCTTGCTGAGGAAGAAATTACCTCACCTGGATTCTTATGGTGAGGCCCGCGCTGAAAATGCCGGATATTATCTGGAGGAATTTGCGGAACTGGATTCAGAGCAAGTAACCTTGCCACTTCCGGGAACATCCGAAGAAGGTGTGATCTGGAATCAATTTACTCTGAAGGTCCACGGCCGGCGGGATGAGCTCAAAGCCCACTTACTGGAAAGTCAGGTTGGGTGTGAAGTTTACTACCCTGTTCCCTTGCACCAACAGGAGTGCTTTTCTCACCTTCAGGCTGGAGCACTTCCGGTCGCCGAAAAATTAGCGTCGGAGGCATTAAGTATTCCCGTTTTTGGCGAGCTTGGAGAAGAACGTCGGGAGCGCGTGGTTGAGGTCGTAAAATCATTCTTTAAATCATGAAGATTTTCATCGCAGGACACCGTGGAATGGTGGGAAGCGCACTCGTTCGCGAAGCGAGGAAAAGAGGAGGCTACGAGGTCCTGACGGCAAGCCGTGACGAATTGGATCTTCTCGATCAAGCCAGCGTTGCCGAATGGCTTGAAGATCATGAACCGGATCAAGTAATTATCGCCGCTGCGAAAGTGGGCGGCATTCATGCCAATTCGACCTATCCGGCGGAGTTTATTTACGAGAATCTCGCCATCGCCTCCAATCTGATCGAAGGCTCGCGGCAGGCGGGAGTCGGCAGGGTGTTGTTCCTTGGAAGTTCTTGTATCTATCCCAAAATGGCTCCTCAGCCAATGCCCGAGAATTGCCTGTTAACAAGCTCACTGGAGCTTACCAATGAGGCATACGCGATCGCCAAAATTGCGGGTTTAAAAATGTGCCAACATTATCGCGCCCAGTATGGTCTGATGTATCATTCGGCGATGCCTACGAATCTCTATGGTCCGGGTGACAATTATCATCCCGAAAATTCGCATGTGATACCAGCGATGATCCGGCGCTTCCATGAAGCGAAGGAGCGAGGCGATTCGGATGTGACGATTTGGGGGAGCGGAACCCCCCGCCGGGAATTTCTGCACGTCGATGATTTGGCTGAAGCGTGTTTTCATTTGCTGGGCCATGATCATCCGCCAGACTGGGTGAATCTGGGGGTTGGTGAAGACCTCACGATTTTGGATTTGGCGAAAACAATTGCGAAGACGGTGGGATTTGAAGGTGAGATTAAGACCGACCCTTCGAAGCCCGATGGCACTCCCCGGAAACTTCTCGATGTGAGCCTTCTCAACGAAACGGGATGGACCGCGAAGATCGCTTTTGAAGACGGACTCAAAGGCGCGTATCAGGACTTTTTAGCGACCCTCGAAGAGGGGACGGCGCGACTTTAACACCATTTATTATGAAGAAAGCACTTATCACAGGCATCACGGGCCAAGACGGTTCCTACTTGGCGGAACTCCTTCTTGAAAAAGGATACGAAGTTCACGGCATCAAGCGTCGGGCTTCTTCATTCAACACCGAGCGAGTCGATCATATTTATGAAGATCCTCATGTCGAAAGTGCACGCTTCAAATTGCATTATGGGGATCTCACTGATACCTCGAATTTGACTCGGATCATTAGTGAAATTCAGCCGGATGAAGTTTACAATCTTGGCGCTCAATCCCATGTCGCAGTTTCTTTTGAATCGCCGGAATATACGGCAGATGTTGATGCCATCGGAGCCCTCCGCTTGCTGGAGGCGATTCGCTTTTTGGGATTGGAAAAGAAGACCCGATTTTACCAGGCCTCGACTTCCGAACTATACGGATTGGTGCAGGAAGTTCCGCAAAAGGAAACCACTCCGTTCTATCCTCGCTCTCCCTACGCGGCTGCAAAAATGTATGCCTATTGGATTACCGTAAACTACCGCGAGTCATACGGCATGTATGCCTGCAACGGAATTCTCTTTAACCACGAATCGCCTCGACGGGGTGAGACCTTCGTGACACGCAAGATCACCCGGGCTATCGCAAATATTTCCCAAGGTTTGGAGGATTGTTTGTTCCTGGGAAACATGGACGCCCTTCGCGATTGGGGTCACGCCAAAGATTACGTTCGCATGCAGTGGATGATGCTTCAGCAAGACGAGCCGGATGATTTTGTCATCGCAACTGGCAAGCAGATTTCCGTCCGTGAATTTGTCACCCTTTCGGCCAAAGAAGCTGGCATTGAGTTGGTATTTTCCGGCGAAGGTGTTGATGAGATCGCTACCGTTTCGGCAGTCGATCACGAAAAATCTCCTGCGATAAATGTTGGGGATGTCATTGTCCGCGTAGACCCAAGATACTTCCGCCCGGCTGAAGTCGAGACGCTCCTGGGAGATCCGACCAAAGCCAAAGAGAAGCTTGGTTGGGTTCCGGAAATCACCGTTGAGGAAATGTGTTCCGAGATGGTTTTCCATGACCTTGAGAAAGCGAAGCAACACGCGCTTCTTAAAAAGCATGGCCACCACGTGTCCGTTGCTACCGAAGGATAAACTTAAGTGCCAGGCTCACTAAAAACTCGAAACGTGATTGGGTATCCAATTGCAGTGACCACCTATGCTGATGCGACGAGTTGGAGTATGGAAGCGGCACATCGTGGGGATCGGGCCTATGCTGTGAGCGCCGCCAACACTCACGTTCTTGCCCATGCACGTCACGATCAGTTGTTCGGTGAAGCTCTTTCGAAGTTTGATCTAATTTGCCCTGATGGCACGCCTCTATTGTGGTCGGTGAATGCCCAGTTGCCCGAAGAAGAGAAATTGGAAGAGAGAGTTTACGGGCCAACCTTAATGCTCGAATTGCTGAAATCTACCGAAGGTGATTCAGATCAATCCCACTTCTTTCTTGGTGGAAAACAGGAAACTCTTGATCAGCTTTCCGAGCGGTTCGAATCAAATGAAATTGCCGGGACTTACTCACCTCCTTTTGGAGAATGGCCCGCTGAAGAGCATGAGAAAATTAAGGCGCTTATCCGCGAATCGGGCGCTCGATTTGTTTGGGTTGGCTTAGGCTGTCCCAAGCAGGAAAAATGGATTGCCGACCACCTCAGTTCCCTTCCTCCTGCCGTATATTTTGGTATTGGTGCGGCGTTTGCCTTCCACGCCGGCGACGTAAAACAAGCTCCGGAGTTTATTCAAAAATTTGGGATGGAGTGGCTCTACCGCCTCTGTGCCGAACCCCGCCGACTTTGGAAACGGTACGCCGTCTATAATTCGCTATTCCTCTTTTACACTATTAAAGATCATATCCGTGGCTGAAAATATTCATACTCAATTTCACCGTTTCGTTTCTTCTGACGAAAAAGAAGCTCTCCTCGGGCAGAAAGGCTCTGTGCTTTGGATGTATGGATTAAGTGGTTCGGGTAAATCTACTATCGCGGCTGCAGTGGAACGAAAGCTTCACGTCCAGGGTCGGTTTGTCGTTATTTTGGATGGAGATAATTTTAGGAATGGCCTGAACTCCGACCTTGGATTTAGCGACGAGGACCGCGAGGAAAACGTGCGCCGCGTTTCTGAAGTCGCTAAGATGTTTGCGAGCCAGGGGATCATCGTCATTGTCTCTGTGATCACTCCGAAGCAGGCACTAAGAGATCAAGCGCGGGAGATTGTCGGCCCGATTTTCAAGGAAATCTTCATCAAGGCTTCTTATGAAACTTGCGCCCAACGAGATCCCAAAGGTCTTTATGCCAAAGTGGCTGCTGGCGAGATCAAACAATTTACCGGGAAAGACAGCGGGTTCGAAGAGCCTCCGAATCCCGATCTGCTCGTTGATACTGAAACGACCGAGATTGAGGATGCAGCCACCCAAATCAGTAGTTTGCTCTGAGTTAGGCTTTGAGACGGAAATTTTTTCACTTGCCAGTGACTCCAGCCGGTCTTAGGAGAGGCCCGAGCAAAAACCTGACAAACCTGAGCATCTTACTTATCTTATGTCCGACTACAACCTAAGTCACCTCGATCAACTCGAGGCCGAGGCGATTTTCATTCTCCGGGAAACTGCGGCCCAGTTTGAAAATCCCGGCCTCCTTTTTTCAGCGGGGAAGGATTCGATCGTGATGGCACATATTGCGCGCAAGGCCTTTTACCCAGCGAGGATCCCTTTTCCCTTGGTCCACGTGGATACGGGTCATAATTTTCCTGAGACCATTGAATTCCGTGACGCCTATGCGGAGAAAATCGGCGCAAGATTACACGTTGGCTTGGTTCAGGATTCCATTGACCGGGGAACAGC
>JAQWZU010000042.1 GCA_029253285.1 Akkermansiaceae bacterium
CCTGTATGCTCGACCTTTCGCTCTGCTCTCATTACCGGGATGTATCAGACCACTATTGGTGCACACCACCATCGAAGTGGTCGGGGGAAACATCGCATCCAACTCCCCAGCGGTGTTCGTCCGATCCCAAAGTATTTTCAGGAGGCGGGCTACTGGACCTGCAATGGAAGCGGCCTGCCTGAGCTCGATTTCCGGAGTAATCCCAGTAAGCGTGCGCGTGCCGGAAAGACCGACTACAATTTTGATTGGGATAAAACAATGTATGACAGTAACGACTGGTCCGGGAGAAAAGACGGGCAGCCTTTTTTTATGCAGGTTCAGCTACACGGAGGTAAGCTGAGGGGCGCATCCGTTGAAGCCAATGAGGCATTAGCACTGCGAGCGAAAAAAGAACTGGGTAGCGATATCGATCCAGCCACGATCGAACTACCTCCACATTATCCTCGAGATTCCGTCCTGTTAAAAGACTGGGCGACCTACCTCGATAGTGTGCGTATCACCGACCGCCATGTCGGTCGCGTCATCGAGCGCTTAAAAAAAGAAGGGATACTCGAAAATACACTCATCGTATTTTTTACCGATCACGGCATCAGTCATGCCCGCGGCAAGCAATTTCTATATGACGAAGGAACCCACATCCCGCTTATCCTGCGTGGGCCGGGTATCCCCATGGGCAAGTCGCGAAAGGATCTAGTCGAGCATATTGACATTGCGGCACTCTCGCTTGCGGCGGCAGGAATTCGGATCCCTGATACCATGCAAGGACAGAGTATCCTCGCAAAGAAGTATGCACAACGCGAGACAGTCTTCGCCGCGCGCGACCGTTGCGGTGAAGCGGTTGATAGGATTCGTTCAGTAAGAAACGAGGATTATCTCTACATTCGGAACTTTTACCCTCGCAGACCCCTACTCCAACCCAGCCAATATAAGGACAGCAAGATCATCGTGAAACGTCTGCGTGAACTAAACCTGGAAGGCTCTCTCAGTGGTCTGTCTCGGCGCATTCTCTTTGCCCCGGAGCGGCCCGGTGAGGAGCTTTACGACTATAAAAACGACCCATGGCAACATCACAATCTAGCCGACAATCCCAAACACGCCAAGGTCTTACTCGAACTACGCGGGCAACTGGGCCAGTGGATTGAGGAAAGCAAAGATTCCGGCTCTGAATCTCCGGAGGTATATGCTCAGGAGATGGCAGATGAATTGAGCTTCATTAAGCGTGATTCACCTCGCCACGAAACATTTCGCAAAAATGCAGCAATGTATAAACAATGGGCAAGCGATGGGAAATAGGCTGAATTACACAGGAAGACTCAGGAAAAACAAGGCGGAGCAGACCACGGTTACCGGTGCGTGAGTGCTCTCAAATGTTCGCTCCATAATTGAATTCATGAAACTTTCTCAACACATCCTTAAGGCCTTGATCGCTGGCGCCGCCCTGCTCGCCTTTCCAGTCTCTGCTACCGAGCCAAGCGTTCCGGATTTCTCAAAAGGCATGCCCGGTATGAAGCTTGAGAAGAACGAGAAGGCTCATGGCAATGAGACCTTTCAACTCAAGACGGCTCTCAACTCTAAGAGGTTCTCTGCCACCCTAATTAAGTTCCTCGGACCGGGATGGGGCGGACGAAAGCTCAACCCGGAGGAGATGATTCTTGCAGCCAACAAAGGGAGAACTTCAAATGCCACAGTCAACCTTGCCGTATACAAGAGTGCCAAAGTTCCCGGGGTCAATATTCGCGTCATCCATCTCGAGTATAAGGAAGGCAATCGGGACCCAAGCGTCGAGATTACCGTGATCCGGAAAGAGAAGGACTAGCAACTCGATCGCCTCCGCAAAGGAGCTCTCGCGAGGGGGCGAACATGGCGCCGGACTCCAAGACCTGACTCGTCTCGAGTCCGGAAGCGCCATGAAAATCTCAACTATTCGCCCTCAGTCAATGCCCGCCCTCAGATCAAACCTGGGTCAGCTGAGACGCTCGGCGAACAACATTGCGGTGCCAAAAAACGAAATCCAAACTTCAAAGTTTTCCGCAAATTATATTCGCCCGACTCAGGCTAAGAATGAATAGTCACAACATGAAGGTGAAGACTCTAAAGCGAATCGGATGGATTCTCATCCTCTGCGGACTGGTAGGGGTAGGGATCACCACCGCTGAGATGATGACCCTCAGACTGGAAGGAACAATCGATTCTCCACGTGTTCATGCTGAGGCTATCAGCGGCACCTTGGCCCCCGCGACCATTGGATCCTTGTTGACCCTCACTGGGTTGATTATGGTGTTGCTTGGTTGGTGGCGCGGAAGGCCCAGGAGGTGACCCACGGCCTCCCAAAGCGCGGCGTGGAGCTCTGTCCGCTGAACTAGGTGCTCCCGGTAGTTGGTGTCATGCCTAAAACGCTCTCCAAAATATTTGAGTCTTCTCCTGTATTCGATCAAGGGGACAAGAAAGGTCTGCTAAAAGAGACCAAGGGCCGAGGAGAATGAAAGGACGGTGGGCTCGCCTCCTTTGATGAGATTTCTGCCGATTTTGGAGTCGGGAAAGTTGGCGATAAGAGTGGCGAGGGAGTGGGTCTTGGCATCGGCGATTTGGATGGTGCCTTTGAGAGCCTTGCCGCCCCAGGGGTCGTGGTAGGTGACCTCAAACGAGGTGGCGTTGGCGGAGAGTTTTTCGGGGAGGCCGGTGAGGACGACGTAGTGACGTTTGACGCTGAGCCAGCCTTTGATTTGGGAGTTGGCAATGCGCCGGTAGGCCATGCGGCGGATGCTGATGATGGGGGGGAACCCTTTGTTGAGGGACTTGGCGAGGGAGCGATGGGTGAGTTGGAGGAGGTCGGGAGAGGATTGGTGGTTCGTGCGAAAGAGGGTTTTGAATTTCACCGTTCCCATCCAGCCGGAGGTGCGCATTTCGTTGGCCATATCGGCGAGGTCCTCTCCGCTGATTCCGGCGCGGGGGTTCCAGCGGGCTTTTGTTTTATCGAGCCGTGAGGCTTTGTTGGCGTGGCCTTTGATGATGGCGATGATTTTCGTTGTGTCGGTATCGCCGGAGATTTTTTCGAGGGACTTGCGCCATTTTTCGCCACCCGAGCGAAAGGCGTCAAGGAGGCAGGCCGGGCCGCAGGCGTTGCCACTGGTGCGGAGTTGATTAACGGCGGGGGAGCCGGGAACGGGCGCGCCCAGCCAGTTGGTCTGGGCGAAGAGAGGGAGGGTGAGAAGAAGCCAGAGGCTAATTGCCCTGGTTCGAAAGAGAGGGGTCGGTGAAAGTATCGACGCGGGTGTTGTTAGAGCGTTGGACGTCATTCGTGTTTGGAGAAACGGTAAGGGTGCTGCGGACGTTCAGCGAGCCTTCCCTGTTGAGGAGGGTCTCACCAAATGGAATGGTGATGGCTTTGACGCTGTTTGCCTCGATGGAGTTGATCTGAATAGGGTAACGGTCGCCGGCGACATCGACTTCGAGAGTGGAGTGCCAGACAGTTTCCGTTCCGCGGTTTTCAACGAGAACCTGGAAGTAGGGATTTGAGCTTTCCTCGGAGGGGAAATATTGGCTTGCGACGGCGATGTCTTCGATTCCGGCGGTTTCAAAATCCAAAGCGCGACCAACATTCAAGATGCCTTCGCCGAAATATGGGTCGGCCCCATTATTGCCTGCTTCGTTGGAGTATTCCAGGACATGGGCGGCTGCTTGTTGGGCGTTCATTCCGGTTTCCGAGATCACGGCCGCGGTGGCTCCGGCGAGATAGGGAGCAGATGCCGAGGTTCCGGTGAATTCGATCACCTGATCTCCGGGCCAAGCGGCCTGGATTCCTATTCCCGGGGCTGAAGCGCCGAGGTTGTCGCTGGTGTTGGAGAAGTTGAGGTGGGTCCCGTTGGCGTCGACGGCGCCGACGGAGATGACGCCTTGATGGGCGGCGGGGTAGGCGGCCGCTGAGAATCCGTCGTTTCCGGACGAGGCAAAAATGACGGCTCCCTTGTCGTTGGCGTAGTTGATGGCGTCCTGGAGAATGAGGCTGTTACCGTATGAACCCATGGAGATATTGATGATCTGCGCGCCGTTATCAACGGCAGCTACGATGCCATCGGCGAGGACGAGTGAACTGGAGGTCCCAGTTTCATCGGCAACCCGAATGGAGAGAATGGGTGATGAGGGAGCGACACCACGCAGGTTGGGGTGGTCGCCGGCGATGAGGGAGGCAACTGCGGTCCCGTGCCCATGCGGAACGGCTCCTTCAGAGAGTTCAACGAGGTTGATTGTCTGGAAGCCCTTCGAGAGGGCGAGGTGAGGTTCCACTCCGGTGTCAATAATAGCGACCTTTACGCCTGCGCCGTATGCGGAATTGTCTCCGGTGATTCCCAGAAAGGCGAGGGCCTCGCGTCCGAATCCGACGGCTCCGGGTTGGTCTTCGACATTGCCGGGTTGAGGAATCGTGACGGGGAAGTTGTGAAACATATCGTCTTCATCGACGCCAAGGTCGGTGAGTTCCGAAAGGTCGCCATACCCAACCCCGACGACCCGGAGGCGGTCGATGTTGCCTAAAAGTTTGAGGTCGGAGTTGGCGAGTTTATCCAGGAAGTCCCGGTAGGATTTTTCATCCTTAAATCTGATAAGCTTTTGCTTGGGGAGAGCAATCATGTCCTCCAGAGTGAAGGGCTTTTTGCTCAGGTCGCGGGTGCGGGTCTTCTTGGGACGGCTGGGCTCGTGAGTGATGAAGGTGAGCTTACGCTCTTTGACTTCTTTGCGATTTTCCGCGACCTGGGTGGCGTCTTCTAACATCAGCCAGCCGATTAAGGCTCCCAAAAGTAGGGCAAAGACGATGATAAAAGAGCGGAGATTCATTGGACTGGTCAAAGATGCTACAGAAACTGGTGATACGCTAACTAAGAATTTGGGAGGAGGTCGTTGATTTGCGAAAGATGGGTGATGATGGCGTCGGGCGGAGGAAGGTCGGGAGATGTGCGGAGGGAACGGGCATCCCCTGCAAAGAGAACGCTTCGGAAGCCAATAAGTTGCGCAGGAATAACGTCTTTCTTGTGATCGTTGCCGATGTAGAGGGTCTCGGAGGGCGAAATATTCCGAGCGGAGAGAGATTCGGCGAGTTTTTCGAAGAGGAAGGTTCCCGGCTTGGCTTGGCGATGTTGGTAGGAAAAGAAGGTGAGATCATCTTCGAAAGGGAGTGGGAGGAGCTTTTCGAGGAGGAGTGGGGTGTAGAATTGGGCGTTTGAGATGAGGGCGAGGGGGAGGTGTTGCGGGAGGGTATCGGCACCGGGCATGGGCCAGACAGGATTGGTGAGGAGTTCATATTGGAGGGCGAAGCGGGAGAGGTCGGGGATGGGGATGGAGAGACGGGAGAAAAAGCGCTCCCAGATTTCGAGAATGTCGACTTCGGGGAATTCGATGTCTTTTTGACGAGAGGTTTCCTGATCGTCCTGGATGAGTTCGTGGAGAATTGGGATCAAAGGAGCCTCGGGGAGTTGTTCGCTGGCGAGGAGACCACGGAGGATGGATTCGCGGTCAAGGGAAGGTCCTCCGGCCGCGGAAATGAGGAGGGTCCCGTAGAGGTCAAAGGCGAGGCACTTGATGTTGGGGAATTCGGGCAGGTGGGGAGTCATCCCGCTGGGCTCGGCGGAAAGGGGCGATAGTAAATCTGAAATGAGGTCCATCAGGTGCGTAGGAAGTGAAAGCGATCCGGAGAGATGAATTGCGCGAGGACGTTTTGCTTGGGGAGCCAATCGGGGGCGTCGGGAGAGGAGTTGACGACGGGATCGATGATGTTTTGCAGCGTGATTCCATAGTAGTCGAGGGACCAGGAATCGGTGGCGATGGGTTGCGCGGGAACGCTCAGGGATTTTTCGAGCCATTGCTCGAGTTCAGGAAGGCGGTGGTTGCGAATGAGGTGTTCTTGGTGCGATTCCGGGAGGTTGCCGAAATCGACGGAGCCTGTTGCGATGAAGTTGAGCCAGTTTTGTTCCTGTTCGTCGTCAGAGAGAATTCGATTGTAGGATTGGAAGGTCGCTGTGAGTTGGCTGAGGTAGTCTTTTTTGAGGAGGTCGAGATCAAGCGCAATGAGATCGATCGGGATGTTTTCGTAGAGAGATCCGAGAGGCGTATCGGAGAAATCACGGGTGATTTCAGGGAGATCACGACCGATGAGCGGCTTGCCCAGGAGAGCGGGTTCAATGAAGGTGAGACCGAAGCCTTCGGCGATGGAGGTAGTGACAAGATGGGTGGCATGGCCGAGCCAACTGGAGAATGAGGGGTCTGCGTCCGGAGTAGGAGAAAGACGGTCGGCTACGTTGAATTCGATGGGGAGATCGAGTTCTTGAGCGAGGGCAGCCCAGCGGTCGTGCACGGTGGACCATTCCGTGTTTTCCGGGGCGACGGCGATGGCAAATCGTCCTCCGGCTGGCGCATGGGCAGCGAGGAGACAGAGTTCGCCGAGGTTTTTTCGTCTGATTCCCCGGACGGGACAGAAGACGAGCGGGGCGAGGTTTTCAGGCGCGGAATGAGCGGCGGGTGGAACGACGGCATTGGGGAGGTGGTGGCATCGGTGTTCGGGAATGCCTGCCCTGATCAGCGATGAGCGATCGCGGGTATTGACGAAAGCGTAGTGAATATTTTCCGCGAGAGGATAGAGGTGGGTCGTTTCAGAAAGGCGTTGGTAGTTCGTCGGGCGACCGTCTTCGGCAAAATCGTGACATTGGAGGAGGAGAGGGGCTTGGTGCCCGGCGAGGTTTTTGATGAAGTCGGGGAAGAGCGCGTTTTTGGCGAGGGTGGGATTGTGGATGATCCAGAGATCCGGCTGAAGCGGGATCAGGTCTCGCAGATCGTCTCCGCTGAGATTGCTTTCGAGGCAGTAATCGAGCTCGGGGATGATGATCTGCTCCTCGCACCAGTCAACTTTCGGGCCGCTCGAGGCCACGACGACTTTGTGTCCTTGATTGGAGAGTGCCCTCACTTGGGACTCGATTACGCGGGTGACTCCTCCGCAGCGCAGGTGATAGTGGACAATGAGAACGAGCATTCGGCAGGCGGAGTTTGCCTGCTGGGGAATATGAGAAAAGCGAAATTGCAGCCCTTGGGTTTCTCAACTAGCATCCCCTCATGTCCGATCGCGCAGGTTTGGTTCAGATGTCGCTCGCGATTGCGGCGGTGACCTTGGCCGATCGAAAGAAACGCCGGAAATTCATCTCCGGCTTGCTCCTGCTGATCGTGGGGGTCTTTGCGCTGGGGAACTGGCCTCTCGAAGCGTGGATCGGACGATCTCTCTGGCGAATGCTCTTTTGGTGGGGTGGTTGTGCCTTTTTGTGTCTCCTCTTGGTGCTTTTCGCGGCCTTTGATGCCTTGGCAGTGATTGGCGAGGAAAGGCGGAAAATGGGGATCAAGAATCCGCTGGATGACGAAGATTTGCCCTCGGAATGATTTGTTCCTTGCGAGTCCGGTCGCCTCACGGCATCCATCGGGCATGACTTCCGAGCTTGAACGCCTCTTTGAGCACCTCCGCTTTCCCAGTATCTCCACCGACTCGCGCCATGTTGCCGATGTCCGGGCCAATGCCGAGTGGTTGGTGGGGCAATTCGAGGGCATGGGAATGGCCACTGAAATTCACGAAACACCGGGGAATCCCATCGTCATTGCACGAAACGAACATGTGGGAGGACGGCGCACCGTGTTGATCTACGGTCACTATGATGTGCAACCGGTGGATCCGCTTGAATTGTGGGATTCGGCACCTTTTGAGCCTGAGATCCGCGATGGTAAAATCTGGGGTCGCGGTGGTGCGGATAATAAAGGGCAGCACTTCGTTCATATGTTGGGCGCCGAGAAAACTATTCGCGAGGATGGAGAACTTCCGGTGAATGTCATTTTCCTGATTGAAGGAGAGGAAGAGATTGGCTCGCCGAATCTCGTTCCATTTTTGGAAGAGTATAAGGATGAATTGGCCTGCGATATTATCGCTGTTTCCGATACCGGGATGGTTGCTCCGGGAGTGCCCACGCTGGGTTATGGATTGCGTGGGATTACCTGTCTCGAAGTGATGGTGAAAGGACCCTCGGGAGATTTGCATTCCGGCGTTTATGGTGGAGCGGTGGCCAATCCGGCTACGGCCGCCGCGCGGATGGTGGCGAGCTTACACGAGGACGACGGCAAGATCGCAGTGGACGGTTTTTACGACGACGTTATTCCGCTCGAAGATTGGGAGCGTGAAATGTGGGCTAAGGTTCCCGGCGCCGCCGACGAAGACTTTTTGAAAACCACCGGATCTCCAGAGAGTTTCGGCGAGCCGGGATACTCCATCGCTGAGCGTTTATGGGGACGTCCAACGGTTGAAGTGAATGGCATCGGGAGCGGATATCAGGGGGAAGGGTCGAAGACGGTTCTTCCTGCCGAAGCAATGTTCAAACTCTCGTGTCGATTGGTGCCGGGACAAGATCCAGCCAAAATACAGGAGCAAGTCGAGGCGCACTTGCGCAAGCACACTCCGGCCGGGGTGACCATCGAGATCGAAAAAGGGCATTCCGGGAAGGCTTACCACAATGATCCGCATTCCAACTATGGAAAAGCGGCGCAGCGGGCTTTGACGACGAGCTTTGGGAAAGAGCCGGTCTTGATTCGCGAAGGTGGAAGTATTCCCATCATTCAGGACATGAAGGAGATCCTCGGGTCCGACAGTCTCATGCTTGGTTTGGCTTTGCCTGATTGTCAGATTCACGCGCCCAACGAAAACTTTGCGGTCGAGAATTTCGAAGGTGGAATTGTGATGAGCCAGGCTCTCCTTAAAGAGCTCGCAAACGCCTAAAAATATCCTGTCATGAGTGACGATAAAAAAGATTTTATTCGCGAGATCATCGCGTCCGATATCGAGAGTGGGAAGCATGCTGCTCCGATTACCCGTTTCCCACCCGAGCCCAACGGTTACCTCCATATTGGACATGCCAAAGCGATCGGGGTGAATTTTGGTCTGGCCAAGGAGTATGGTGAAATTGGGGCCCGCTGCCATTTGCGATTCGATGATACGAACCCGGTGAAAGAGGATACGGAGTATGTCGATGCGATCAAAAAAGACATCGCCTGGTTGGGATACGACTGGGGCGAGCATCTTTATTTTGCCAGTGACTACTTTGAGTTCTTCTACGACTGCGCCGTAAGCTTGATCGAAAAGAAACTGGCGTATGTCGATACCCAGACGCCCGAGGAGATTCGCAAGCAACGTGGTAATGTGACCGAGGCCGGAACGCCATCGCCTCATCGTGAGCGTTCGGAGGAAGAGAGCCTCGAGCTTTTCAAAAAGATGCGTGAGGGAGGCTTTGAAGATGGTGGAGCAGTTCTGCGTGCTAATATCGACATGGAGTCGGGGAATATGAACATGCGCGACCCGGTCATTTATCGAGTGGTGCATGCGACCCATCACAACACCGGCGACACCTGGTGCATGTATCCGATGTATGACTTCGCGCACCCTCTGGAAGATGCCAAGGAGGGCATTACTCATTCCTTGTGCTCGCTGGAATTTGAAAACCATCGTCCGCTTTACGATTGGGTGGTGAACAATTGCCCGGTGCCTTCAGTGCCGCGACAGATTGAATTTGCCCGCTTGAACATTGGTTACACCGTGATGAGTAAGCGGAAGTTTATTCAGCTTGTTGATGAGGGTCATGTGAATGGCTGGGACGATCCCCGGATGTCGACCTTGAGCGGAATGCGACGTCGCGGCTACCCGCCGGAAGCGATCCGGGCCTTTGTTGATCGAGTTGGGTTGACGAAGCAAAATTCACTTTCCGATTTTGCTCTCCTTGAGTTTGAAGTGCGCGACTACTTGAACAAAGTAGCTCTCCGTAAGATGGCCGTTTTAGATCCGGTAAAAGTGGTGGTGACGAACTATCCGGAAGGGCAGAGCGAAATCGTGACGGCTCCGAATAATCCCGAGAATGAAGAGGATGGCTTGCGTGAGTTGAAGTTTACCCGTGAGTTCTGGATCGAGCGCGACGACTTCATGGTGGATGCACCGAAGAAGTTCTTCCGTTTGAGGCCCGAAGGGGCGGTGCGTCTTCGTGGTGCATACATTATTAAGCATGTCGCTCACGTTTTGGGTGACGATGGCGAGGTGAATGAAATCCACGTCGAGTTTATCCCTGATACCATTGGGCAACCTGCACCGGAGGGAATCAAGTGTCGCACTGCGATTCATTGGGTGTCAGTCGAAGATGCCGTGGATGCCGAGGTGAGGCAGTATGATCGGCTCTTCAGCGAGGAGCTTCCTGATAAAGCCGAAGGTGGATATTTGGAGTGTTTGAATCCTAATAGTCTCGAAGTGATTACGGGCGCAAAAGTCGAGCCGAGTCTTGCTGCGATGTCAGCAGGGTCGCATTGTCAGTTCGAGCGATTGGGGTATTTCAGCGCGGATCTGGAAGATCACACGGCAGGCAAGCCGGTCTTTAATCGTATTGTGACGTTGAAGGATTCCTGGGGGAAAAAGCACTGAGCTTATGGAGGGGGCTTCGGGTATTAAAGGTCATCGCTATTGGATTGCGGTTGTCTTTTTTCTGATGGCCGGGGCGGTGGGGCTTTGGTACCCGGCCCTGAGTAATATCCTCCCGCGATATGGTTTGGGGGACTGGGCCGTGATCATTTTCATGATCCCTGGTTTGTGTGGATTTATTTCACCGCTGATTCTCGGCGCTCAAGTCGACCAAAAATATCAGGCTCAGAAGGTTCTTGGCTGGATCATGTGGCTTGGGGCGGGATTTGTCTTCATGGCTTTTTACGCTCTGGAGCATCGATGGGGAGCAGGCTGGTTTGTCAGCTTCTTCACGATTAGTGCGTTGATCTCTGCGCCGGCGTGGTCTTTGTTGACGACAATTGCCTTGTCGGGCCTTTCTGATCCGGGGAAGAGCTTTGGGCTTTATCGGGTTTGGGCCACGATCGGTTGGATGGTCGCCGGCTATTTGGTGGGCTTTGCGAGTTTGGATTTCTCGGCGAAGACGGGGCAGTGGGCGGCAGGAATTCGTATCGTGGCCGGAGCGATTTGTTTTTTGATGCCGGCAACGATGCCTCGCGGTGTCGCGACCGGGAAACTTTCAGATGCGCTGGGTTTGGGGGCGTTGAAATTACTCAAAGATCGGGATCAGCTGACTTACTTTGTGACGGCTTTCTTGTTCAGCATTCCGCTGGCGGCGTACTACCTTTACACGCCGGTCTATCTCGCGGAATTAGGTGTATCCCATCCGAGTCATTACATGTCGTCGGCCCAGATCATTGAAGGGATTGCCATGCTTGGGATGGGAATGGTGATTGGGCGCTTCCGGATTAAAGCGATTCTCCTGTTGGCTATTGCGGCGGGGGTATTTCGGTATTTTTTCTATTCGATGGGTGATCTGAGATGGCTCTTGGCCGGAATCATGTTGCATGGGATTTGCTGGACCTTTTTCTATGAAGCCGGCCGGGTGTTTATTCATCGCCGGGTCGATGAAGGAATGCGCGGTCAGGCTCAGGCCTTGATTGGCCTGGTTAGCAATGGGCTGGGTGGGGTTCTGGGCTTGATTGTGGTGAAAGCGCTTCATTCGGCGTTGCTTCCTATCGGTGGTTGGACGCTCTACTGGCAGGTTCTTTCCGGTGTGAGCGCGGTGAGTTTGGTGGTCTTTTGGCTCGGCTATCAGGGACGGAAGTAGGCTTTGGGCAAAACTGGTTGGTAGGGGTGCAATTGTTGTGCTAGGTGTTCTGACCACCACACATACAATGCTTAAACCAGCCCTTATTTTTTGCTCCTGGTCCTGTCTTGGGATGCTTCATATGTCAGGGGACGTCTTCATCAATGAAATCGTCGCGACTTCCAGTGATCGAAATCTTCGTTGGGATGACAACGATCAACCTTATGCCGGAGCGGGGCCGGCCTGGTGGAGTTCTTCGTTTGATGATGCAAACTGGGACTCCGGCGTCTTGCCATTGGGCTATTCGATCAATCCGCTTGCGACAAATCTCAGTTCAAAGCTGAACAATGTCTCTCCTTCTTTTTATGTCCGAAAAACGTTCAATGCCTCGGCTTCGGAAGCGGGTTCGAATCGTTCGGTGGTTTTGACGATCAATTATAATGACGGCTTTATCGCCTGGATCAATGGGGTGGAAGTCGCGCGGGCAAACATGGGGGCTGATAAGGCGCACATTTATCATGATCAACTTGCTTACCGCTCCAGTGGCCTGACGACAGGGACTCAAAATTTTACTTTGGACGATGCCTCGGATCTTTTGGTGGAGGGAGAAAACATTCTCGCGATCCAAGTCAATAATAGCGCGATCAATGGGAATATGCGGTTGGATGCCAGTCTTAAGATCGATGAAACTGGAGTTGACACGGTGCTGGTTCCGCTGGGATCTGCCGTGAGTTATTTGCCCGGTTTGATTGAGCCGAGTGCGAATCTTTTTGAGCCAGCATTGTTGGATAATCCGGCGCTGAAAAACGAATCTTCGGATTGGATTGAGCTCTATAATAGTGGGCCGGGAGCGGTTTCTTTAAATGGTTGGACCTTGGCCGATAACGAAGATGAAAAAGACCAGTGGACCTTTCCAAATGGGACTTCGATTGCGGCTGGAGAGTATTTGATTATTTTGGCGGATAACCCGGATAACCCGATTGCTGGAGCGACATTCCTGCATGCGAATTTCAAACTAAGTTCGAGTGGAGACTTCGTGGGACTATACGACGATGGAGGGACTTTGGTCTCGAGTATCGTGCCGAGCTTTCCCAAGCAGTTTGCGAATCATAGCTACGGTCACGATGGCGGAGGTGGCTTGGCCTATTTTGATGTCCCCACTCCCGGCAAAGAGAATGAGGGAGCCTTGATCGATAAAGTGGATGCGCCTGATTTTGATAACAAGGGAGGATTTTATGATGGGCCGGTGACAGTGACTCTTACGAGCCAAACACCCGGGGCCTTGATTCGATATACCACGGACGGGACCGAGCCGACTCTCGATAATGGAAGCGACTACACCATTCCTTTGGCGCTCTCGATTGTGACAAACCGGAAAGGCCATGTCATTCGGGCGCGTGCGTTTTTGGATGGTTACATTCACTCGAATGTGAAAACGCATACTTTCCTGATTCAACAGGATGCCCGATTGCGGACCAGTCCCGCCTTGGTCTATGCCGGGGAGCCACAGCGATCGCTGTATGATCCTTTCGGAGTGCTGGCAATCAATGGCGGGACCTACAGCGGTAATCTGTGGTCGCCGACTGCTGCCTCCGACTACAATAATGTCATCAACCGGGGCAGGGCATACGAGCGGCCGATTCATGCGGAGTTTTATTTTCCCGACGGAGAAGTGGGTTTCCGGACTGATGTGGGGTTACGGGTTGCCGCCAGTAGTTATTCGAGGCCCCGAATGCAGTTGACGCAAACAGCAGCATCGCCCTGGCCGGCGAATGCACGAGAGAAGCCCTCATTCAATCTCTACTTCCGTGATGATTATGGGAATCCTTCCGTAAACCTTCCCTTGAATGGTCCTGATCGGGGTGTAAATCGCTATGAACGGCTCCGGATTCGAGCGGGGAAGAATGATATTAAGAATCCCTTTGTGATCGATGAATTGGTGAGGCGCCTCAGCCGGGATATGGGGAATGGTGCCAGTGTCGGGGTGATTAATAGCCTTTATGTGAATGGAGAGTTGAAGGGTTTTTACAATATGGTGGAGCGCCTGCGTGAACCCTTTTTTCGTTCGTTGCACAGTGAAGATGATGACGCCCAGTGGGACGTGTTGCAGTATGAAGGGAATGACAATATTGCCGAGGGAGACAAGGTGGCCTGGAATAACATGATTACTCGATTGAATGCATCGACGACGGTCTCGAATTGGGAGAGCGTTCTCGAGGTTGCGGATGTTGAGAATATGGCGGATTACTATTTGCTAAATATTTATTGTGCGACCTGGGACTGGCCTCACAACAACTGGGTTGCGGCAAAAGAACGTTCATCTGAAGGGCGCTACCGGCTCTACGTTTGGGATGCGGAAGGAGCAATGAACAACAAAGGAAATCGCCCGGTATCCCAGGAAATGATTCAGACCTACATCGCCACCGGGTCGGGCGAATTGCGTGATCTTTGGCGGGGGTTGAATCGTTGGGAGGAATTCCAAATTCTCTTTGCCGACCGGATCAACAAGCACATGTTCAATGGTGGAATTCTCGATGATCGGGACTACACCAATTCCCATCTTAAGGGAGAAATGGATCAATTGGTAACCGAGTTTTCTGATCTTCTCCGCGTGATGAATAACGAGGGGGTGCAGACTTCCAAGCCGCTTGCCTGGGCTAGTCCGACTTCTGGTCGACGCCGGTATCTTTTTGGACCGGTTCGGGAGAATTTCCACGATAAAAATCTCTGGCCCGGGACTTCGCCCCCGGAGTTTAGTCAGTTTGGTGGGTCTGTTTCGCG
>JAQWZU010000060.1 GCA_029253285.1 Akkermansiaceae bacterium
AGCCTTTGAGTTGGAGCCAATTCTTTTTGGCTTTGAGGATCTTACGGCGTGAGCCTCGTGAAGGATGAACGAGAGGGTTTTTGAGAGCCTGAATCGTGGGTGATTTGGAATTCTTTCCGGCGAGTTTGGAACCTTGATAGACGACTTCTCCGCCTTCGACGCCAGCGCCAGGACCGAGGTCGATGAGGTGGCTGGCGGCGCGGATGGTGTCTTCATCGTGTTCGACGAGAATGAGGGAGTTGCCCTTTTCTCTGAGTGCGTGAAGGGTGCCGAGGAGGGCAGTGTTGTCGCGGGGATGAAGGCCGATGGTGGGTTCGTCGAGGATGTAGAGGACGCCCTGGAGGTTGGAGCCAAGTTGCGCGGCGAGGCGGATGCGTTGGGATTCGCCACCGGAGAGGGTGGTGGCGGAGCGGTCGAGTTGGAGGTAACCGAGTCCAACTTGATCGAGGAAGTTGAGGCGTTGCACAATCTCGGGGAGAATATCGCGGCTGATTTCAAGGTCGCGCCCGGTGAATTTGAGGGATTTGGTTTTCTTAAGAGCATCCTGCACGGTAAGAGCGGAGAGAGCCGGTAGCGACAGCTTGCCTTTCAGGAAAACGTGGCAGGAGGACTCGCGGAGACGGGCACCGAAGCAATCGGGGCAGACTTTGGTGTCGGCGGGGTCGGTTTTGGCGCGGCTTTTTTCCTCGTGGATTTCAGCTTCGGCTTCGGAGTTGAAAGCCTTGCTGTCGTATTGGATGGCGACGATGTGGCCGTATCCCCGGCAGGTTTTGCACCAGCCTCGTGGGGAGTTGAAAGAGAAGTGGCTGGGGTCGAGTTCGTCGAAGGACTCGCCGGTCGTGGGTGAGACGCGGGCGGTCGAGAAGGTGGTGAGTTGGCCTTTTGGGGTAAGTGCGCGGAGGGTGCCTTTGCCGTATTGCAGGGCACGGGAAATGACTTTGGGTGCGTCTTTCTTACCAGTAATGGTGCCGACGACGAAGTCGATGTCGTGGGCTTTGTGGCGGGCGAGGGGCTGGAAATCTTCGGTTTTGATGAGTTCGCCATCGATGAAGATTTCATCCATCTCGGCGCGGGTGGCGGCCTCGGCGTATTCCTTGTGGAAGCCTTTGCGGCCGCGGAGGACGGGGGAGAGGAGGCGAAGGGATTTGTGTTTTGCGAGGAGCTTGCCGAGTTGCTCGCCGATCGCTTCGGGTGTTTGGGAGATGACGGCTTCGCCGGATTGTGGGCAATGCTGCACGCCGACTTTGGCGTAGAGGAGGCGGAGGAAGTGGAGGATCTCGGTGACGGTGCCGACGGTGGATTTTCCGCCGCCGCGGGAGATGCGTTGTTCGATGGCGACGGTGGGTGGGAGGCCTTCGATGAGATCGAGGTCGGGCTTTTCAAGTTGGCTCGCAAATTGCCGTGCGTAGGGCGACATTGAGTCGAGGAAGCGGCGTTGTCCTTCGGAGAAAAGGACGTCGAAAGCGAGGGTGGACTTTCCGCTGCCAGAGAGGCCGGAAACCACGACAAACTCGTGGAGGGGAATGTCGAGAGAGATGTTTTTGAGGTTGTGGTGGCGGAGGCCGGTGAGGGAGATCTGTGATTTTGAAGCAGCTTTTTTGCGGGCGACCTTTTTGGGTGGCGCGTGGGGTGCGGAGAGAGCCTTACCGGTTTCGGTCTTGCGTTTGGCGAGTTGTTTCGGGGTGCCGGTGAAGGTGATTGTTCCGCCTTTGGTGCCGGCGTCGGGGCCGATCTCGATGACGTGGTCGGCGTTTTTGATGACATCGAGTTGGTGTTCGATGACGAGGAGGGAGTAGCCGGCGTCGGTGAGGCGATGGAAGACGCCGAGGAGAACTTCGATGTCGGTGAAGTGGAGGCCGGTGGTGGGTTCGTCGAGAATGAGAAGAGTGTTGATGCTGCCCTTGGTGTCGGTGAGAAGTTGGCAGATTTTCAGGCGTTGGGCTTCGCCGCCGGAAAGGGTGTTGAGTGGTTGGCCCAGGCGGAGGTAGCCGAGGCCGGTGTCGACGAGAGGACGAAGGGCGTTTTGGGCTTTGGCGATGTGGAGCTCCTCCTTGCGGGTCGCGACTTCGAGGGTGTCGAGGAAATCGAGGGCTTCGGTAGCGGTGAACTTGAGAATTTCAGTGATGGAGCGGCCGTTCAGTGTGATGTCCTGGGCGGCCTTGGTGAAGCGGGAGCCCTCGCACTCGGGGCAGGTGAGGTAGAGGTCGGAGAGGAACTGCATTTCAACCTTTTCGAAGCCGTTGCCTGAACAGCGTTGGCAGCGTCCGGGGCCGGAGTTGAAGGAAAAGTATCCCGGAGTGAGCTCGCGGGCTCTCGCGGCCGGAGTGAGCGCGAAGAGTTGACGGAGGTGTTCGAAACCGCCGAGGAGAACGGCGGGAGTGGAGCGCGGGGTGCGGGAGAGGGGGGACTGATCGATGAGTTGCACGCCAGCGAGTTCGTCGAGTCCGGTGATCTCGGCGGGGGCCGGTTCTTCGTCGGTGACGATGCCGAAATGGCGGGCAAGGTTGTTGTAGATGATGGGGTGGGCGAGCGAGGATTTCCCGGATCCGGAAACGCCGGTGAGGGCGACGAAGACACCGAGGGGGATCTCGACGTCGAGGTTTTTGATATTGTTGACCGAGGCGCGGGTGATGGAGAGGTAGGCCTTGGGCTTGCGGTAGGATTTGGGGACGGGAATGGATTTGGTGCCGTCGAGATAGGGGAGGGTTTGGGATGTGGGGTGTTTTTTCTTGGCTTGGCGCTTGGAAAGCGCCGCCACGATGGTGCCCCCGGCTTCGCCGGCGGCGGGGCCCATGTCGATGAGGTTGTCGGCTTGGTGCATGACCGCTTCATCGTGCTCGACGACGACGAGGGTGTTCCCTTTGTCGCGCAGGGCGTGCATCACCTTGGTGAGGCGATGAATGTCGCGGTGGTGCAGGCCGACGGTCGGTTCGTCGAGGACGAAGAGAGTGTGGGTGAGAGCGGAGCCGAGGCAGGTGGTGAGATTCACGCGGGCGATCTCGCCGCCGGAGAGGGTGCGGGCGGGGCGGTCGAGAGTGAGGTAGCCGAGGCCAACTTCGGTGAGGTAATCGAGGCGCGAGGTGACTTCGTCGAGGACGAGCTTGGCCGACTTGTCGAGAGGGGCATGGGCTTGGGCCACCTCGTCGAAGAAGGCGACAAGTTGGTCGATGGGGACATGCCAAAGAGCAGGGAGGGTTTTGTCGAGGATCTTGAAATGGAGGGCGTCGGGCTGGAGGCGGGAGCCCTGGCAGTCGGAGCAGGTGGTATAGGCGCGATAGCGGGCGAGGAAGACGCGGACGTGCATCTTGTAGGCTTTTGTTTCGAGCCAGTCGAAGAAGCCTTGAATACCATACCAACGTTTTTCGGCCCAAAGTTGCTCGGATTGTTCGAGCGAGGAGAGAGGAGAGAGAGGGGTGCGTTCGCCATATTTGACCCAGTGTTGTTGCTCGGAAGTGAGTTCGTTCCAGGGCGTTTTGGGATCGAGTTGGATTTCCCGGCAGGCGCGGAGGAGGTCGCGTTGGCAGTCCTCGCCGCGTTCGCCCTGGAAGGGCTTGATGGCGCCTTGCTTGATTGAGAGAAGGTGGTTGGGGATGGCTTTGTCGAGATCGATACCGATGATGCGGCCGAAGCCCCGGCAGGTGGGGCAGGCCCCGAGGGGGGAATTGAAGCTGAAGAGCGAGGAGGTGGGCTGGCGGAGGGGGGACCAGGTAGTGTCGAATTCGGTGAGCTTGAATTTTGGGTCGGAAACCTGGCAATGTCCCTTGCCGAGACGAAGGGCGTTTTCGAAGGCTTCGGTGAGGCGGGATTTGTTGCGCGAGGTGACCTTGATGCGGTCCTGAATGACGTGGATTTTTCGGGGAAGTTTTTTGAGTGAGGGGACGGAGTCGGTGCGGAGCACTTTCTTGTTGAGGAGGATGCGGAGGTAGCCCTGGGAATTGAGGAAGGGGAAAAGCTCTTCGGGCGTGGTGTCTTTGGGGACTGGAATGGGGAAGATGACGAGGATGGTTTCGTCGCTCAGGTGGGATTGGCACCACTCAAGGATGGAGGCCGGCGTGTCGGGCTGGACGGGCTCGCCGGTGCTGGGGTGGTAGCCCGTGGCGAGGCGGGGGTAGAGGAGCTTGAGGTAGTCGTTGACCTCGGTGAGGGTGCCGACGGTCGAGCGAGTGGTGCGGATGGTGTTTTTTTGCTCGATGGCGATGGCGGGCGGGATGCCGTCGATGCGATCGACCTCGGGCTTGTCCATGCGGTCAAAGAACTGACGGACGTAGGGCGAGAAGGTTTCGACGTAGCGGCGTTGGCCCTCGGCGTAGAGCGTGTGAAAGGCGAGGGAGGATTTTCCGCTGCCGGACGGGCCGGTGATGACGGTGAGCTCGCCGATGGGGATGTCGAGATCGAGGTTCTTGAGGTTGTGCTGCCGGGCTCCTCGGATGCGGATGGTGTTGTTTGCTTGGGAGGCGTCGGATTTCTTGGGCACGGGGCCAAGGTAGTCGGGGAGGTGGGCGGTGCAAGCGACCTATTTATGAGGAAAGTTTCACCAGCTTGGCGGCGAGTCGGTAAAGCGGGTGTTCCGTGGTCTCGCTGAGGGATTTGGAGAAGCTTGAGACCCAGGGAGTGAGGTTGTCGGCGTGAAACTGGGTGGCGTCTTCGCCGGCGAGCGTGCCCTGCACGATGAGGAGGAGGGAGATGTGGTCGGGAGCGAGAGTCTGGAAGGACTCGGGAAGTTCGAGGAAGCCGTTATCGAGCATGAACTGGATGCGCCCGGCGATCTCATTGGACTTCTCATCTTCGAAGTAGGCGGCGGCGCGGGCCGGGACGGCGGGGTTAAGAATGAAGAGTCGGCAGAACTCGACGGCGGCGTCTTC
>JAQWZU010000063.1 GCA_029253285.1 Akkermansiaceae bacterium
TTCCGATAGTCGATGAATCCATCGGGAACCTTTCCTCCGATACCAATAAACTGCCACCCAAGATTTTCCGTGGCTTTCACATCCCAGACGGCGTCTCCAAAATAGACGATCTCGGAAAATACCCTCTCGTGTTTCTGTGACGCACGGTCCATGGCATGGAGCATGATGTGTTCCCGAACTACCGCATCGGACGAAGTCGCAAGTGGGATTCCCTCAAAATCAATCCCCGCCGTCTTCAACTTATAGCGAGCCGATAATTCATTCGCCCCCGTCGCAAGGGCCACCGCAAAGTCCTCCGAATCAACCAGGCTCTGGAAAAAATCCACGGCACCCGGAATTTCGGCAAATGCAGACACGGGATTCTTCTTCAACAATTCGACGATCTTCTCATGCAAGGCCGTCATCTCGGCTCCGTTGATGGGCCGGTCGCGAAATCGTTGGGAGAGTTCCTGGGCCACTCCACTATCGGTGACGAACTGATACTTCTCCCAACAGGTATCAAATTCCTCTAAACCCAAGACGATCCGAAGCGCCTCCTCAAAGCAACGACTATCGACCTCATTGGTCTGGGTCAGGGTCCCGTCGATATCAAAAACAATAAGCTTCATTCGTCGTCGTAATGCGAGCTGGTATATTTCTCAGCCAAACTCCCTCGAAGAAGCCTCCCTTCATAAACCATGCTGAATCTTCCGCCAGTCGCTTCGGCGACATCCATCAGTCGGGCCGCCGCCGATCCCGGGGTTTCGAAGGCGATCGTATCGATGGGAATGCCACGGGGATTGATCTCCTTCATGTCGGAAACCACCATTTCGGCATCACGACCCAATCCGTCGGAAAGAAGGTAAACAATGTTTGGTTGAGGACTCGTGCCATGCAGAGCCATCATTAAGGGCGGATACCAGTTGGTTCCACCATCAATCGGCATCGTGGCAATTTGCTTGGTGATGATACTCTTCGTATTGTCGTTTACAGGATACCATGGCACCGGAGGAGTTTTCAAAAGTCCGTTCCATCCGTTGATCCCGATATCTTCCTTCTTCGATGCCAGAGACCACCCGCCCGTTGAGAAGAAGACAATCGAAACGGACATGCCATTGGGGAGCGCGTTAATCGATCTGGTAAGCTCCTTCTTCAGTGCGGAAATCCTCGTTCCTCCTTTCTCCACCGAGTCATTCATCGACCCCGAGAAATCCACAATATAAACGACATTCTTTCCAGTGCGCCTTCCGCCAAAAAAGGTCGCCCCACCTCCTCCGTCGCCATCTCCATCACCGGTTCCAAATCCGGTGCCGAATGACTCTTCCAATCCAAACAAGGAATCGGGAGAGGGCATCTCAGGAATGGGGACGGAAATCGGGGCCGTTTCGGTGGAAGCGATCACCCGGGCCATCGACGCACTCGCTCCCGGCGGCTTGGGCTTGGCATTTTGTGCCAGTTCCTTCATTTCGATCTTGGGATCATCCTCTTCCGCCGGAACATTGTAGGACACAATCGCGGGAACCTCGTTACTGACGGGAAGCAGAGCTATCACCGCAAGAATTCCCAGAACGCAGAAAAATCCAATCAAGCCGGTAATGACCGATTGCAGGCTTTCCTTCCGCCGTTGATTGGCAACCGCCTGCCTCACCGCTACTTGGTTCGCGGCGATGTGGCTGTCATCGGCATCAGTGACAAAAATCTCTTTCATGCGTGCTCAATTAAACTACGCGGGCAATACCACCATGACCAGCCGATTTCGCACGGAGAAGGACTCCTTACCCGGAAAAACAAAAAACCCCGCCGGCATCACACCGGACGGGGTTGACATTGAATATTAAACGAAACCTTAGTTTAGGTCGAAGTGAATCGAAGTCCGAACTTCTCCGCCTTCGTTACGAACGTGCCAGGTCAGGTCGTCAAGCTCTCCGAAGGCCTTGATGACAGACTCAACCATGGGGACATTCTCCATGAAGTCGTCTTTGGCGAACTCGTTTCCTTCGAAAATCACGTCAGCATTGGCTTTCATCAAATCAACCCAGTGGGTTGCGAGCTTTTGCACCGCAGTGAAATTCACCACCCCGTAGGATCCTTTGCGCTCAGGGCCGTTTCCGGCCGCAATGGCAGCTTCGATCTCCCCAACAAATTTCGGGGACGTGGAGAAGTAAAAGTTCTTTTCACTTAGCGACACGACAGGACGGGCATCTTTGGTCGAGGTCGGAACAGCGGTCCAGAAGGTCGCGATTCCGCCTTTCTCGCTCTCATCAATTTCCTGCATGGGAATCTCGGGAGCACCCAACTTTGCGGCTGTCTTTAGCAGATTGGTGAGCGAACCTTCAATGCTGGTCCATGCACTACTCAACTTCTCGCGATCCTCGATCGGTGTCACAAAGGCTACCCGGGGAATGAGGCCGTTTTCGATAATTGGTCCGGGAATTTCCGGGATCTTGGGCAGGGTTCCCTTGAGATCGATGACAATTGACGCTTCACTTCCGGTCCCGTCAGCCCAATCCGAGCTGATGGCCTTCCAGATATTCGTCATGTCAGTCTTCATTTCGGCATCAAACATTCCAAATCCTTCCTGGAAGCCGCGGAAGTCTACGTCATCAACGTCCATCTTGGCCATCTGAGCGGCCATCAGATAAGAGGCTTCCCCGAGCGAGTCCAGCATGTCGAGCACTTTGCCGTTGAAGGCGGCATTGCTCACGCTGTTTGTATAGAGAACTACATCGTCCATTTCACCAAGAGCGGTAAAGGAGTGCGGGGTATTCAGATCCAAGGAGGGCGTATTGCTCCCGCTGTGGCTTTCAATCTTAAATCCATCTTCGATAAATCCAACTAATCCGGTTCGACCGTATTTGATCATGCCAAAGAGTTCCTTATCGAGTCTGGCGACATCTCCGAGAAGAGTCTGCACGTCGCGGGTATCTCCAAAAGCGTCGGATTCCGCGAGACCGTCTTTGATGCCTCGGGCCATTGATGCGAAGGCTTCATTACCTTCTCCAAGTTTGCTGAAAGCTTCTTTTTCTCCATAGAGAAGGAATCGCACATCCTTGTCAGCATAGTGCTTAAGGAAATCCATCTCATCCTTGGCGACCAAAGAGTCGGCAGGACTTGCGGCCAACTGGAATCCATCCATGTTTCCACCAAGGTAAATCAGGACATAATCGTCCTTCACTCCGGTGGCGAGGAAGAGGTTCTTCTTTTCGATGACCTTGAGGAAACGGTCAACGTCCTCGCGGGCGCCAAACATTTGCGTCATCTGCTCACGAGTGTCCTCGTCAACCATTGCCGCAATACGGGCTCCGTCGATCTTCACTCCAGTGAGTTTGACGCCAGAAGCTTCAGTATCGAGCTCCGCAATCGGAGCTTCATCACCAGCCTCAAGCATCTCACTAATCCCTCCGGCGATTATGCCCGAGAATTGCTCACGCATCGCCTGATCACTTACCTTAAAGCCCAAGAGAAGTGGCGGCATTTCGGATTTTTCGACAAGGTCAATTCCACCCTTGGAATCCTGAAGCATTCCCGCAAACATCGACATAAAGGCCACTTCCGGACCTGCGCCGTTATCTTCGCCATTCAGCTCTGAAGAAACCAACCCCACCATCATTTTCATCTGATGGTAATTCGATGATTTTCCGAGATCATTGAGATTGATCAGCTGATCTCCGGATCCGTCACCGAATACCGCGAAAAGCTCTTCTCCGATCACGGCTTTCACCATCTGGAATTCTTCAGCTTGCTCCGCTTCGCCCAACTCCATGCCCTGTTCGGACATGGTGTTCAAAATTAGCTTGCCGAGTTCGGTCTTCTGCAAGCTCTCATACATCTCGTATGCCCCGCGAACAGAGAGATAGCCCTCGGTATTCTTGGGAGCCAAAGCCGCGAAGCCTGCGCTTGCCGCTAGCTTTTCGATCGCCACTTCAGGCACCGGAGGAGCCGGTGTATTATCGGCCGGATCAGAGGGAGCAGCTGTCGTTGTGGAAGCTGTCGTGCTGTTTTTTTCGTCGTTCCCGCCATCAGTGGGAGAATCAACGGAGTCTTTCTTTTCTCCGCATGAGAGAAAAACGAAAGAACCACCAGCAACTAATGGGAGGAAGAATTTTTTAAGTTTCATAATCAGGAACGGTTTTAATACTGCCGCAGTCATGGGTCTGTTATAATATTCTTACGCATTTGCAATGCCAGACTCGGTAGGAATTTAGGATTGTTTTTCATCGCAGCCTCCTACTTTACGAATCCAAATATTACGGCTTTCAATAGGGTCACCGTGCCACTCCAGACTAATTGGACCTTTCTCAGGATGATTCTTGAGATAACTCGTCAACCGCTCCCAAATCCTCTTTGCGCGATGGCGCTGCCTGCGGGGCATCTTTATGTCGGATTTTAAAATTTCCACAGTCCCCCTCAGGGCTGATGTGGTCTTCGCACGGAAGCTCCCTCGACATGCAGATATCGGACAAGATGGCCTGCATCGTCCAAAATCACCGGTAAAGGGGGAAAACCGACCCCAATTTAGCTTGGAACCCAGCGATCTCCGACGAGCTACAGCCTTCACCTCATTCATTGCTGAACCTCGGATGCCTCGACGCTCTCGGATATTTCTCATCCCGCTCAAGACTTTCTACCTTTTTTTCGATCATTCCGGTTGCGGATTGCCTGACTTTGTGAAAGTTATCACAAGCTTCTTTCTCGCTATGGTAGAGACCAAAACGCCCACCGGACAATTCCCGTTTGAACTCGTCCGCCCACACCTTAACAAGGTCGAATCCCTCATACTCGAGCAGGTTCGCGCCTTCGACCCCGGTGTGGAGCCTTACATGGAATACATTTGCCAGACCAATGGCAAACGAATCCGCCCCGCCCTCGCCGCTCTCGTCGGCGGAGCGACCGGCGAGCTTTGCGAAGATCACATTCGCCTCGGCGTCACGATCGAGCTCATTCACATGGCGACCCTGGTTCACGATGACATCATCGACGGAGCGACCACCCGCCGCACCGTTCCCACGGCCAACGCGAAATGGGGAAATGGCTTGGCCGTTCTTCTTGGCGACGCCCTTTTCTCCCACGCGTTGAAACTTTCCACCAACTTCGACGACCTTGATCTGAGCCGGGCCATCAGCCAGGCCTCACGTGAAGTTTGCGAGGGAGAAGTTCTCCAAACCCAGCGCCGATTCGACCTCACCATTACGAAGAAGGATTATTTCCGCATGATCGAGATGAAAACCGGCGCGCTTTTCGCCATCGCCAGCGGGCTCGCAGCCAAGCTCTCGAAGCGCGACGAATCACTGTGCCAAGCCATGCACGACTATGGCATGAAGCTTGGGACCGCATATCAAATCTACGACGACGTCGTCGACCTAATCGGCTCCGAAGACGAAAGCGGCAAGACCCTTGGCACCGACCTCGAAAAAGGAAAGCTTACTCTTCCTATTCTCAACCTTCTTGAGCGGGCCAAACCTTCGCAAAGGGAGAAGCTCACCAAACGCATCATCGAGCAAAAGGAAATCGACCTCCCCGTCCTCGTCGGCATCGCCGATTACGAAGGAGCGATTGACGATGCCATCCAAACCGCCTGCGTCATGGTTGCCGAAGCGCGGCAATCCCTCGACCTCCTCGAAGACTCCGAGTCCCGCGACGCGCTCATCGACATCACCTCATTTGTCGACCAGCTCCTTAAAAACTGCCAATAAACAACTCTCCTCAAAACTCATGGACGACAT
Organism: Akkermansiaceae bacterium; assembly: GCA_029253285.1. Taxonomy (GTDB): domain Bacteria; phylum Verrucomicrobiota; class Verrucomicrobiia; order Verrucomicrobiales; family Akkermansiaceae; genus SW10. The sequence goes on from JAQWZU010000063.1 coordinate 5,703, forward strand.
CAACATCACTATCAACACCAGCAAGGGCGACATCAACATCACTCTCTTTCCCGACGATGCCCCGGTCACCGTCACTTCCTTTCTAAACCTCGCCTCAAACGGGTATTACGATGGACTCAACTTCCACCGCGTCATTCCTAACTTCATGGTCCAGGGCGGTTGTCCGACCGGCACCGGCACGGGTGGCCCCGGCTACAAGTTCGAGTGCGAGTGTAAAGCCCACCGTCGCCACGACAAACCCGGCATCCTTTCCATGGCCAACGCCGGACCCAACACCAACGGCTCGCAGTTTTTCATCACACACCTTCCCACCCCACACCTCGACGGCAAGCACACCGTCTTTGGAGAGACTTCCGAGGGACAGGATGTCATCAACGCGATCGTCGGAGGCGACAAGATCAACTCCATCGCCATTCATGGATCAACCGACGAACTCTTCGCCGCTCATCAATCGCGCATTGACGAGTGGTCGAAAGCTTAACCAAGCCATCCTTTTCAAAGGCTCGTTCGGATCACTTCCGGGCGGGCTTTTTCCATTTAGGGTAGTCAGTTTTGAGTAAGCGGGCAGCGAAGGTCCCAACCCAGCTGTATCCATTGCGACGCTCGTAGGATATTTCCTCCAGCTTCCGCTTGGGCACCCCATCGCGACTGCAATAAATCGGGAGGCCTTCTTCCAAATCATAAAAGCGTGCCCAAAGCGGATCGGCATTCGCATCCTTCACCACTACCCGATCATAGCCCTTCGGAAAATCACCCTTCTTTTTCTCCAGACGATACCCCGTAATCTGGTGATCCCTAAACCACTGCACCGCTCCTTCCACCGAAGCTTTCACTTCCTCTGAGGGATCTTTGATCGACATCAAAAACCTCACAAGCCCTACCGACTCGTTTCCACTGAAACTCGGCAACTCATAACTCCGCGCCTTGGCCGGTTTCAAGGTCTCCTCATCATGTTGGGCACACCACACCGTCGGCTTACCATTCACCCTGATTTGACATTTCAGAATACACGCCACTCCTTTCTTCACCGATTCCCCCGCCCGCTTTCGCAGCCTCTCTTCAACGAAAGAAAACTCATCTTCCGACGCCACTTCCCGAAGCAATTCCATCACCTTCACCATGGCATTATCGTTAAAAGTGACATGTGTGCGGTAACCTTTCGCTTCGGGAAAATACTGCGGCCACCCGCCATTCTCATATTGCGCATCGAGACAAAACTTCAGCCCCATATGGAAAGCCTCGAGATACTTCTTCCCGCCATTCTCTCGAAATTCCTTTGCCAAAATCCGCATCTCCGAAGT
>JAQWZU010000067.1 GCA_029253285.1 Akkermansiaceae bacterium
CGCCATCGTCCTTACGGACCCAAGAACTATCCCGCTGAACTCACCAAGCTCGCCGAGATGATGGTGCTTCGGGATCAAGCTGTCTGGGCCGCGCTCCACGGAGTCGCTTTCGATCTCGCCGACGACGACGCCCAAACCTCTCCGCTTCCCAATTTTGGAGAACCCAAAAAGACCTACCTTCCCGCCATAGGCACCGCGAAGAAAATTAAAGTCCCCGAGGGCTACGGGATCGAGCTCTTCGCTTCCGACGAACAATTCCCCGACCTCGCCAATCCCGTCCAACTTTCCTTCGACAACAAAGGCCGCCTCTGGGTCGCCACCATGCCCAGCTACCCCCACTACAAACCGGGCGATGCCAAACCCAACGATAAACTCCTCATTCTCGAGGACACCAACGGCGACGGCCGTGCTGACAAACAAACAATCTTCGCCGACGAACTCCACCTTCCCATGGGCTTCGAATTTAGCCCCCACGGTGTCTATGTCTCGCAAGGCTACTCGCTCGTGCACCTCCGAGACACCGACGGCGACGACCGTGCCGACGAAACCGAAATCGTCCTCAGCGGCTTTGACGACCACGACACCCACCACGCCATCTCCGGATTCTGCGCCGACCCATCCGGCGCGATCTACATGGGCGAAGGCACCTTCCTTCACAGCAATGTCGAAACCGCCTACGGCACCATTCGCAGCTCAAACGGGGGCTTCTTCCGCTACAATCCCGCCCGCCGACACCTCGAGCGCAGCGTTCGACTTTCCATCCCAAATCCCTGGGGCATCGCCTTCGATGAATGGGGACAAGACTTCTTCGCCGACACCTCCGACCCCAATATGCGCTGGATGCTCCCCGGCTCCGTCCGCGTCGGATATGGCAACTTCGCTCCCAATCCACCGAACCTCCTAGAAGTAAAAGTCCGCCCCACTTCCGGACTCGAGATCGTCTCGAGCCGTCACTTCCCCGACGAGGTCCAGGGCGACATTCTCATCAACAACACCATCGGATTTCTCGGCACCAAACAACACACTCTCACCGACGACGGCACGGGATTCAAAAGCACCTTTCGACAGGATCTCGTCCACGGATCCGATCCCAACTTTCGCCCCGTCGACATGGAATTCGCACCCGACGGATCGCTCTATCTCGTCGACTGGCACAATGCCCTCATCGGCCACATGCAACATAGTGCCCGCGACCCCGATCGCGATCACCAACACGGCCGCGTCTTCCGTATCACCTACCTCGACCGCCCACTCGTCGAACCCGCAAGGATCCACGGGGCTCCCATCGCCACTCTCCTCGAAAACCTTAAACTCCCCGAATACCGCACCCGCTATCGCACCCGCCGCGAACTCCGTGGCCGCGATGCCGACGAAGTCATTTCGGCAATCAACAAGTGGACCGCCAAAAACAGAGGCAATGAGCATCACCTCCTCGAGGCCCTCTGGGTCGCTTGGGGACTCAACCGGGTCGATGAAACCGAGGACCTCTTGAAAACGCTTCTCGCCGCCAAAGACTTCCATGCCCGCGCCGCCGCCGTCCGTGTTCTTCGCTACAGCGGACACCAAGTCCCAGACCAAGTAAACCTCCTCAAAACCGCCGCCTCTGACAAACACGGTCGCGTAAGAATGGAAGCCATCGCCGCCGCCTCATGGCTCGGCAAAGAAGAAGGCCTCGCCGTTCTCGCAGCCACCCCTGTCGCCAAGCCCAAAGAAGAAAAACCGTCCCCACTCACGGCGACCCTGGACAAACAAAGAGTCCTCCACGTCCCCGCTCCACCCACAAAGGTCGACACTGTCACCATCTCCATTCCCGGAAGCGGAAAGACCCTTAACCTCTCCGAAGTCGAAATCATCAGCGCGAAAAAGAACATCGCCTCAAAAGCCAAAGCCACTCAATCCTCGAGATACGACGACATCTTTATCGCCGAGCTTCTCACCGATGGAGATAAAAAGACTTTCGCGCACAGCAAACAGAACGACCACAACCCGAGCTTCATTTTTACTTTCAAAAATCCCGTGAAGATTGATTCAGTGAGAATCTCCAACCGCACCGGCTACGAGAAACGATTCGACGAAGGGCAGATCTCCTTTTCCCTCTCCGGAAAGCCTCTCCTTACTATCAAGGCCAAGACAAAGGCCCAGTCCAACGATTCAAACTCCTGGCTCACCCCCGTCTACACCACCGCCAAAGCCTACCTGGAAGGAAAGACCATCGAAGCCGAGAAAGCCCCCGAATACACCACCCACTTAAAAGGACCCGACAAGGTCATCTTCGACAAAGGCGCCGAGGTCTTCAACCGCGAAGGTCATTGTATCACTTGTCACCAGTCCGACGGCAAAGGTCTCCCCGCCGCCCAATTCCCACCCATCGCCGGCAGCGAATGGATCACCGGCAGCGAAGAACGACTCATTAAACTCACCCTCCATGGACTCCAAGGTCCGATCGAAGTCAAAGGCACGCACTACCCCGGCGTCGTTCCCATGACGCCCTTCAAAATGCTCTCCGACGAAGAAATCTCCGCCGTCCTCACCTTCGTCAGAAACACCTTCGGCAACAAAGCCTCCGTCATCACTCCAACAAGCGTCAAAAAAGTCCGCGAAGAAACAAAAAGCCAATCCAGCTTTTATTTGGCAGCAGATTTACTGAAGGAACATCCAGAATAGAAAGCAGCTTGCACCCTAGGGTAGGGTCGACCATTCCAAACCGATCTCGACCGTTGAGGTCACCAACCAAAGCCCCAACGAACTCCCCCACGAAATGATGGGCAAGGTGATACAAACTCGCTGAAATTTGCGTAATACCTTCGGTGCGATTCGTCTTTTTCCTCTTCATCTGCTCTGCCCTGACCAATGCCGCAGAGCCGACTTGGTGGTCACTGAAAAAACTCTCCCGACCTGAACTTCCTGAGAGATCCGAGGCAAATTCCATCGACCGCTTCATTCGGGAGAAGCAGAACACCCTCAATCTCACTCCGGCGAAGACCGCCGACAAAGGCACTCTCGCCCGTCGCCTCGCCTACGATCTTTGGGGAATGCCCCTCTCGCCCAAACGACTCGAGGCTTTCCTGAAAGACACTCGCCCCGAAGCCTACTCCGATCTCGTCGACGAACTCCTCGCCTCGCCTCGCTATGGCGAACGATGGGCCCGGCATTGGCTCGATGTCGCGCACTACGGCGAGAGCCACGGCTACGACAAAGACCAACCCCGCCCCCATGCCTGGCCATACCGCGACTACGTCATACGCTCCTTCAACCAAGATAAACCATACTCTCGCTTCGTGCGTGAACAGATTGCCGGAGACATCCTCTGGCCCGAAACCGAAGACGGAATTGTCGCCACCGGATTTCTCTCCGCCGGCCCCTGGGATCTCATCGGGCACGAAGAAGTTCCCGAAAGCAAAATCGACGGCAAGGTCGCCCGCCATCTCGACCGCGACGACATGGTCACCGCCACCATAACCACCTTTTGTTCGCTCACCGCGCAGTGCGCCCAATGCCACGATCATAAGGCCGACCCGGTGAGCATGAAGGATTACTATTCCCTGCAAGCCGTCTTCGCTGCTCTCGACCGCACCAATCGCGAATACGACCTCGATCCAGCCGTCGCCGATAAACGAGCCGCTCTCCAAAAGGACCAAAGCACCCGAAAAATCCGTCTCGCGAACGCCGAAAAAGCACTCGAGAAAATCAAGACTCCCGAGATCAAAAAGCTCGATGCCGAAATTGCCAATCTCCGCAAGTCATCCGGCAAAGATCACCTCGGCTATCACAGTCAGGTCTCCAACAAACAAGACACGGTCAAGTGGGTTCAACTCGACCTCGGAAAATCCATGCCCATCGACCGCATTAAAATTCTCGGTGCTCGCGAATACGGCTTCGATGACTTTGGCTTTCCCCATCGCTTTAAAGTCGAAGCATCCAACAAAGCTGACTTTTCCAGATCTGCCATTCTCGCCGACTTCCAGGAAAATGATCGTCCCCGTCCCGGCAGTCAGCCTGTCATATTCGAAGGGCAAAGCAGCGTCAGCCGATACATCCGCTTTACCGCCACCAAACTCTGGAGCCGCCGACACAAAGGCAAACCTCTCACCAACAATTGGATTTTCGCTCTCGATGAAATGACCGTCACCAGCGATGGAAAACAAGTCCCGGTCAAGAAAGTCACCGCGCTCGATTCCATCGAAGCCCTCCCGCGCTGGGGCCGCACCAATCTCATCGACGGACCTCCCGCCGACCCCAACACCGATCTCGCATCGCTTGTCGCCAAGCGCGACGAATTCCTCAAAAAGGTCGCCGCCATAGAGCTTGCGAAGATCGAAACCGGCCGCCAAAAAGTCGAAACCCTGACCAAAGAACTTTCCGCCCTTCCCAAACCCCGCCTCGCTTACGTCGGTGCCGTCCACACAGGAAAAGGCAACTTCATCGGACGCGGCCATCTCAACGGCCAACCACGTGATATTCACATTCTCGATCGCGGCGACGTCACCCAGCCCCTCGACAAAGTCCCTCCCAATCCCGTCCCCGGCATTGTCATGGGCATGGATCAATTCGACCTCCCAAAAGACCACACCGAAGGCGACCGCCGCGTCGCCCTCGCCAATTGGATCACTCATCCCGACAACACCCTCACCTGGCGCAGCATCGTCAACCGTATCTGGCAATACCACTTCGGCACCGGCCTCGTTGAAACCGCCAACGACTTCGGCCAAATCGGCGAGAAGCCTTCGCACCCCAAACTCCTCGACTGGCTTGCCGTGGAATTCCGCGACAAGGGAGGCTCGATGAAATCCCTCCACCGAATCATTCTCAACAGCGACACCTACAAGCAAAGCTCGCTCCACTCCCCCTCCAACGCCGCCATCGACAACTCCAACAAATTCCTCTGGCGGCAAAACCGTCGCCGCCTCGATGCCGAGTCCATCCGCGACAGCGTTCTCATCGTCGCCGGAAAAATGGATTTCAAAATGGGCGGGCCCTCTTTTCAGGATTTCATCATCGAGAAGCCCCAGCATTCGCCGCATTACAAATACAACAAAGCCGATCCCGACAACGCCGCGACACACCGTCGCTCGATCTATCGCTTTCTCGTCCGCTCCCAGCCACAACCCTTCATGGACGCCCTCGACTGCGCAGACCCCTCTCTACACGTCGACCGACGGGGTGAAACCACCACCGCCCTCCAAGCTCTCGCTCTCATGAACAACAAGTTCATGGTGCGCATGGCAGAACACTTCGCTGCAAAAATCGCCAACCAACCAGATCCCATCGGCACCGCCATCCAACTCACCCTTGGACGCAATATCACCAAGGATGAACGCGTCCTGTTAGAGGCCTATCAAAAGAAACACGGCCTTCCTTCGACCTGCCGGATCATTTTTAACCTCAGCGAATTTTCCTACGTGGACTAGAATCATGACCAATCGACGCGACTTTCTTTGGCAATCCGGCGGCGGCCTCGGCGGGATTGCGCTCGCCTCGATGATGGGAAAAGAAGCGCAGTTCCCCCCCAAAGCCAAACGCGTCGTCCAACTCTTCATGAGTGGCGCCGCCAGCCATCTCGATCTCTTCGACTTCAAGCCAGAGCTCATCAAACGCCACGGCGAAAAATCCGACTTCGGAGAACACGTCGAAGCCTTCCAAAATGGACTCGGCCCGTGGAAAAAACCGGTCTGGGAATTCTCACCTCACGGGCAAAGCGGCAAGATGCTCGGCGAGACCGTGGCCCCACTGGGCGAGGTCGTCGATGACATCGCCTTCATCCATAATCTGACCGGAAAAACCGGCGTGCACAGTCAGGCCACCTATCTGCAAGCGACCGGCTTCGACCGCCCCGGCTTCCCCGGCATGGGCTCGTGGGTCAGCTACGGGCTCGGCAGCATGAACGACAACCTCCCTACCTTCGTCGTCCTCCCCGACCATCGCGGCTTCGCTTCCAATGGTCCCAAAAATTGGTCTTCCGCCTTCCTCCCCGCCGTCAATCAAGGAACGATCATTCGCCCCGGGACCAAGGAGCCCATCACGCATCTCAACCCACCCGAAAGCGCGGCATATCTCACGCCGCAAGCCGAGACCGATGCCGGACGTCTTCTGGCCAAACTCAATGGCGAGCACTTCGCGCAACGCGCATCCGATTCCCGTCTCGACGCCCGGATCAAAAGCTACGAACTCGCCGCCCGCATGCAACTCGCCGCGCCCGAGGCTTTGGACATCTCCGGAGAGCCCGACTACATCCGAAAGATGTATGGCCTCGAACCCGATGGGCGATCCTGGCCCAAGGAGATTAACTGGAAGGAAGAAGCCGACTACTTCGGTCGCAAGTGCCTCACCGCCCGACGCCTCCTCGAACGCGGCGTTCGTTTCGTGCAAGTCTGGTCCGGCAATGACAACGGCTTCCCGCGTCGCAATTGGGACAGCCACGAAGATATCGAGCGAGACCACGGGCCGCTCTCACGCGGCATGGCCATCGGAGCCGCCGCTCTGATCAAGGACCTCAAACAACGCGGCATGCTTGACGACACCCTCATCCTCTGGACCACCGAATTCGGTCGCATGCCATCGACCCAAGGCAGCAAAGGCCGCGACCACAACCCGCACGTCTTCACCAACTGGCTCGCCGGCGGCGGAATCAAAGGCGGAATCTCCCACGGCGAAAGCGACCAATGGGGCTACAAACCCGCCGACCGCAAAAACCCCACCCAGGTCTACGATATCCACGCCACCATCCTCCACCAACTCGGGCTCGACCACGAACGACTCACCTTCCGCAAAGACAGTATCGACCGCCGCCTCACCGACGTGCACGGTCACCTCATTGAGGAAATTCTCGCGTAGTCACCTGCCAGAGTTTTCCAGCGCCAAAGCCCTCCCAGAAAAAAGATTTAAGGGGCAAAAGGCCCACATCACCAGAGCAGGCTTATGAGGTAGACCTTCAGTCCAAAGAACTTTCAATATCAACCTCTGTTAGGGTTTCTCCAATTTAGGAAAGCCTGCAGTGAAAGCTGCTGGCTTCCCGAATGGGATAAAAGCAGCTTCGATCTCTTTCTCTTCTTTGGCCAGTTCAAGCGCGGCCTCGGGGGAGGAAACTCGCAAAGCGGTAGCCCAAGCATCGGCTAACATGGCTGATCGGGCAAGGATGGTCACATTGCGGCGATCTGTCTTCGGTTTACGGCTTGAGGGATTAATCAAGTGGGCGTGGCGCACTCCGTTCTTCTCGAAGAACTGGTAGCTGTCACCTGAAGTCGAGAGCGCGGTATTGCTGAGTCTTAATACCCCGAGCAATTGGCGGGACGGTCGCTCGATACCTACGGTCCAACCAGCTTTTCCGGGAGGCGCTTCGGCGAACACCATCTCTCCGCCAATAATTACCGCAGCCTGTTTGATCCCGGCTTTCTTAAGAATTATCATCAATTGGTCCGCGATGTATCCTTTCGCGACTCCTCCGAGATCGATTTTTAAAGTTTGACGGAGCAAAACACTTTTGGACCGGGGATTGAGAACGACATCTCGGTAGGAGGCATGACTTTCCCTGATGCTGGCTTCTTCTTGGGGCAGCTTTTTCTCACGCCACTTGCGGCTCACGCGTCCCAAGGTGATATCGAAAGCCCCACCGGTGGAGGCTGAGATTTCCTGAGCTTGAGCAATGACATCGAAGAGATCATCGCTCACCTTGTAGGCTACTTTGATCGGCTTGGCGCAAAGTTGGGAGACCTCGCTATCAGGAAGATAATCTGAGAAGGTTCTATTAAGATTCTCGATTCGCTCAAAGCATTGTTTCGCGAGCTTTTGCGAATGCTCCTTGTCCTTCGAATGAAATGCGATCTGAACGATTGTCCCCAGGTGTGGCTCCGAAAAATACTGTCTCGTTTTCTCAGCCTCTCCCCCTTGCTGGGCAGACAAAGCAGTCCCTCCCAAACACAAACAAGCCGTGCTCTTCACGAGCACGGCCAATGAATGATAAAAATTCCAGGTGGCTAAGGATCTACTCATCTTCCTCCACACCGGAATTCCAGTAGTGATACATTTCCTCCACCGTTGGAATTTTCTCAGGGCGCACGATCCTCAGGCCAAGCCAGGGAGTATTGGTATGATACCACTGACTTCGAGGTCTCTGCGGGTCTGATATTTTCCACATTGGCGTGGATTGATGGCGTGCGGCGGCGGAAACCTCGGCAAGTGAATGCTGCCAGTGCCCGCCCTTCGTCACATGTGGGTAGGGCTTCGTCGCTTTAACCCATGGGTTGACCACCTTGTCTTTCCCAAAGTATTCCTTTCGGTTTGGAACATACTGATCCAGCGTCCACTCTAGGACGTTTCCGTGCATGTCATGAAATCCCAGGGCATTGGGCTTTTTCTTTCCCGGGACATTGTAGTGCGATGAGGCGTCACCGCCGAACCAAGCAAATTCCCCGGCTTTCCCGGCATCATCGCCCCAGGCGTTGACACTTCCTTCTCCAGCACGGCAGGCAAATTCCCACTCAGCTTCGGTGGGCAGACGATAGAAATGGCCCGTTTGGAAACTGATCCACTGACAATACTTGTTCGCGGAATGTTGCGTCATGCTCAAGGCCGGATGGCCGTCGCGCTTCATCCCGAAAGTCATCGGGTGATACGGCGGGGTCGGACGGGCAATGAATTCAATATCGTTCTCGATTTGCTCCCGCATGAAATCCAAGGGCAGCCCATCCTTCTGACGGGGAATCGGCGACAACATGAAAGGCTCGTAGGCCTCCCAGGAAATCTCATGCTTGGCCATCCAGAATGGTGACAGAGTCACCTTAAGAACATCGTCCTCTTTTTCGCCACGCCAGGTAAATTCGCCACCCTTGACCGGAAGCATCTCGATCTTGTCGCCAGACGCGAGGGTATCTTCAAAAGCAACCAACTTCTCGTCTTCGCCGTTATGAGTCTTTTTCTTGATCTCTTGATAATCCACAATTTTTTTATGGATCACCTTGGCAAGGCGCATTTGCTCTTCATCAAACCCGTCCAAAGCCAGGGCAGGCTTGATATCAGCAGCAGGTCCCGCCTGAGCCATCGACCCCGCGCAAAGCAAAGTCAGGACAGAGGTGAGAACGGATAATTTTTGAGAGTCGCGAACGGACCGGGTCATCACACTAGAGGAATTTCGTTTTGCCGGGAACAGCAGATTCACGCGGCGTGAAGGGGGTCTCCAGAGTCAGATTCTTCACGTCCTTCAACAGGACGTCCTCGGAGGCCATGATCTGCTTATCGGTAATAAGCTGTCCGGTATATGCCGCGCTACGTCCCATCATGGCAATCGCGTGGCTGTTTGCGGTGTAGTCAATCACGTCGTTGTAGGCCTTACCTTCGCGGATGTGCTTCATGAAAATCTCGTGCTCCTGCTTGTAGCCCAAGCCACTTTTACCTTCCCAGATTTTCTTGCCGTCCACCTCGATGAAGGCATTGCTTCCCTTCGCAACCGCACGTCCTTTGGTTCCGAGAATGGTGTCCCCGGAGTCAGCGTATGTTCCTTTGATTTGGCGACCGAAGAAACTCGCAGTGCGACCATCTGAATACTCATAGCGGAAATTGCAGCTGTCCCAGTTATTGGCACCGAGCACCGGATCGATGTTTGCTCCGTTTGCGTAGCAACGGACTGGCATCTGGTCGCCCATGAACCATCCCATTCTATCGATCCCGTGAATGTGGTACTCAAGAACTCCGTCACCGCTAAGCTCGAGGAAGTTCTGCCAAAAACGAAGTGCCCACTCCATGTCAGACATGCCGGGAGGCTTGAACTTGGGATCGGGCATACGGTTGGGGCGTCCCCCACCACAGTAGGATGAGGACACGTTCACGATATCGCCGATGACACCATCTTTGAGGCGCTTGTCCATGTCCATCAAGTGAGGGGTGTAACGCCAGACAAGTCCGGTAAGAACCGACTGACCGGCAGCTTTGGCTTTCTTCGCCGTCTCCACCACACTGTGGAGTCCGGGAATATCGAGAGCGAAGGGCTTCTCAATGAAGACGTGCTTCCCTGCTGCAACGGCTGCCTCGAACTGCATCGGGCGAAAGTTTGGCGTAGTGGTGAGCAGAACAATATCCACTCCACTGTCGATCACCTTCTGGTAGGCATCAAAACCAACAAACTCGCGCTTCCCTCCGTCGGTATCGACACGGCCTGAAAACTTCTTGGAGATCCCTTTAATCTTATCCATGCGTTTTTCGACAACATCACCGACAGCCCAGAGCACAGTGTCCGAGTCGGCTTCCAGGATATTCGCTACGGCACCAGCGCCACGACCACCAAGCCCAACAACGCCCACTTTATACTTTGCTTTAGGCTCTTTCTCGGCAGCGCTAACAAGCGGGACAGCGAGAGTTGATAAGCCTGCGGCAGCGCCTCCAAGAGCCCCTTTTTTGACAAAGCTGCGACGGGATGAAAGTGACTGGTTTTCTGTTGATTGATCTGACATGGTATTAAGGTTCGGATATCTACGGGCAGATATCCAGATTCCTGACAGCTTTTAAATGAAAAAGTTTGTTTCTTTATGAAAAAGACAAAAACGACTTTCCCTCGAGGAAGATCATATTTGCTCCCGTCAGAAAATTGATCGGCTTAATTGTAAAATCGAAGCTTCCTCGGCGTATGCTGAAGAATCATTTCCTATAGCTGCTTGTCGTGGCCCTTCAATTGGGAAAGACTGCTCCAGAAATACGCATGAAACCTTGGATTCTCTTACTACTTCTCACCTCTCTGGCGAAAGGTGACGCGCTTACCTTCCAAAACAACGACCGCGTTGTGCTTCTCGGAAATACCGTTGTCGAACGCGCCCAGAAATACGGCCATCTCGAAACAGCCCTCACCCTCGCGGCGGGCGAAAAGAACCTGCGCTTCCGCAATCTCGGATGGAGCGGCGATACCGTCTATGGCGACGCTCGCAGCTACTTCGGGCCACCGCAGGAGGGCTTCGACCGACTGAAGGCCGATCTCGGTCGCATTAAACCCAACGTCGTCATCATTTGCTACGGCGCGGTCGCATCCTTCGAAGGCGACGATGGCCTCATGGATTTCATCGAAGGCTACAACCGACTCCTCGACATGGTCAACAGCGCGGCCAACCCGCGGGCCATCGTTCTCGTCTCCCCGCCTCCGGCCGAGTCCCTCGGCACTCCCATGCCCGACATGAGCAAGCAAAACGAGCGTCTAGAAACTTACCGCGCAGCCATTTCAAAGCTCGCCTCGATCCGCAAAATTCACTTCGCCGACCTCTTCGGCGAAATGAAGGGAAGCAACACCGGCCTCACCGACAACGGGCTGCACTACACCGAGAAAGGCTACGCCGTCCTCTCCTCCAAACTGGTCAAAGCGATGGGCCTTACTCCGCCCACCGCGAAGCAAATCTCCAGTAAGTCCGGGCAAGACCTCCGCGCCAAGATAGTCGGAAAGAACAAGCTCTTCTTCTTCCACTGGCGACCAGCCAACGAAACCTACCTCCGTCTTTTCCGTAAACATGAACAAGGTAACAACGCCAAAGAACTCGAAAAGTTCATCCCCATCATCGAGGCCCGCGAATCCGAAATCGACGGCCTGAAAACTGCAACTCTCAAGGAAAAGTCATGATCTCTCGCCTCGCTCTCAGCCTCGCTCTCAGCCTCGCTCTCTCCTGCCTCGTCGCCTCGGCCCAAAACGGCCTCACCGACATTCCCGACCCGGATGTTTCGAAACAGATTGCAGGTTTCAATCTGCCTGAAGGCATGGAGATCAATCTCTTCGCCTCCGATCCCATGATCGCCAAGCCTGTCCAAATGAACTGGGATTCCCGGGGTCGTCTTTGGCTGGTCTCCAGCGGAATGTATCCCCACATTATTCCCGGCGCAGAAGAAAATGACAAAGTTCTCGTCCTCGAAGATGCCAACAGCGATGGCGTTGCCGACAAGAGCACCGTCTTCGCAGACAACCTTCATATCCCCACCGGTGTCATCCCAGGGGACGGCGGGGCCTATGTTGCCAATTCCACCGAGATCCTCTTTCTCAAGGACACCAACGGCGACCTCGTTTCCGACGAACGCCGCACGGTTCTCTCCGGCTTTGGCACCGAGGACACCCACCATATTGTCCACACTTTCGAGCACGGCCCGGATGGCATGCTCTACTTCAGCCAGTCGATTTACATTCACAGCCACCTCGAGACCCCGCACGGCGTGCGTCGCCTCATGGGCGGTGGCACTTGGCACTTCCGACCCGAAACCCAGCAAGCCGAAGTTCTCTACAAAGGCCTCGTCAATCCCTGGGGTTTCGTCTTCGACGACTACGGTCAAACCTTCGCTACCGATGGCGCGGGAGGCCACGGAATCAACTTCGTCTTCCCCCGCTCGGTCCACGTGACCTCACCCGGAGCCAAGCGAATCCTCAAAGGCCTCAATCCCGGCCAACCCAAACTCTGCGGACTCGAGATCCTCTCCGGCACGCACGTTCCCAGCAAGATGCGCGGTGTCATGATCGCCCCCGACTTCCGCGGGCATCGCATCAATGCCTACCGCCTCGCTCCGAACGGCAGCACCTACACCTCGACCCGCATCGATGACTTCATCAGCTCATCGCACCGTGCCTTCCGCCCCATCGATGTCAAAATGGGTCCCGACGGCGCGATCTACATTGCCGACTGGTATAACCCCATCATTCAACACGGCGAAGTCGACTTCCGCGACCCCCGCCGCGACCATACCCACGGTCGGATTTGGCGCGTCACTTATAAGGATCGCCCCCTCGCCAAGAAGCCTGACTTTCAAAAATCCTCGGTCAAAGAACTCCTCGACCTCCAGGTCTCCCCGGAACGTTTCAACCGCGAATACGCCCGACGCGAACTTCGTCACCGTGGAAGCGACGCTGTCCTGCCCGATCTTCAAAAATGGGCCTTAGATCAAGGTGATGATCTCGCCGGACTGCAAGCAATGTGGACTTTGCAGGCACTCAACACCACCAACATCAAATTAGTCGAACGCCTCGCTTCTTCCAAGAAGGCCCGCATTCGCGCGGCCGCCCTGAGGTTCCTCTATCATCGTCAGGACGAAGTTCCTTCAGCGGCCAAGATCATCTCGAAGTCCATTCACGACGAGAACGCGCAAGTCCGCCTTTGGGCCATTTGCTGTCTCGCTCAAAAGCCCTCCACGCAATCTGTCGCCCTCGCGCTCGAAGCTCTTGATCACGAAGTCGACGAGCCTCTCGACTTCGCGCTCTGGTCCATCGTCCGCGAACACGAAGCCCATTGGGTGCCCGCCTTCGAGAGAGGCGAAATGAACTTCGATAACAAACTTCCGCGACTCCTCTTCGCGATCGCGGCTCTTGAGAAACCCATCGCGCTCAACTCCATCATGGCCGGCTTAAGTGATGGCTCTCTCAAAGGAGCGGAACAAAGTTCGGCCATCTCTGCGATCGGCAAGGTCGGCACGTCCAAGGATCTGAACCTGCTTCTCTCGCTGGCTGCTGACAAAAAGATTCCGCAACTGCACACCCTGAACGTCCTCATCGACTCCAAGAAGATTCGCAAAATTCAGCCCTCAAAAGGAACAGAGCGCCTCCTCGATTTCCTTAAATCCCAAGATCAGGCGACTTATCAAAAAACCGCCCTCCTCGCCGGCCTCTGGCGAATCGAGTCCGCCCGTCAAAAACTCATCGCGACCTTCAGCGACCCCAAGACCAGCGGATCAAAACGTCAAGCCGCTGCGGAAGGTTTACGGAACTTCGGCGGAAAAGCAGCCGTCGCAACATTCGAAAAGTTCGCCCGTGAAAGCCAAACCGATGACATCAAGGCTCTCGCCGTCAAAGAACTCGCCAATCTTGATCCCGGCCGCGCCGCCAAGGCCGCCGTCGCGCTGCTCGCGAAAGACGAAGCGGGACAGGACCGCTACCGCCTCTTCGATGTCTTCCTGAAAAACCCAAAGGCCTCCACCTCCCTAGCTAATGCCATCAAAGGACAAAAGCTGCCGGCCAAGATTGCCAGCCTCGGAATGCAACGCGCCGGCACCTCCGGCAAGCCACCCGAGAATCTCATCAAAGCCTTACAAACCGCCGGCAATCTCAAGCCCATGGCGCAGCAACTCAGTAAGGAAGAAATGACCATGCTCGTCCAGCGTGTCCAAGCCGACGGCAACCCCCACAATGGCGAGCGCGTCTATCGCAGTTTCAATCTTCAGTGCGTTGCCTGCCACGCCATCGGAGGAGTGGGCAGCCCCATTGGCCCCGACCTGGTGAGCATTGGATCAAGTGCTCCCGTCGACTACCTCATCACCTCGCTCCTCAATCCGAATGACAAAATCAAGGAAGGCTACCACACCACCTTGGTGACCACCAAGAATGGCGACACCTTCACCGGCGGATTGGTCAGCGAAGGCGATCAGGAAATCACCCTCCGCGACAACTCCGGCCGCATGACCAAAATCGCCAAGGCCGATGTGAAATCAAAAATTATCAGCCCAGTCTCTATGATGCCTCCCGGCCTGACGGCCAGCCTGCGCGAAGATGAATTCATCGATCTCGTCCGCTTTCTCTCCGAGCTCGGAAAAGAAGGTGACTTCAAAGTCGACTCCCGTCCCGTCATTCGCGATTGGATGGCGCTGCAACCACACAAGCGAACCCGCGATGACATCGGACATTACGGGCCCAAGATCTTCGCTGAGAAATTCGAGGACTATTCCTGGACTCCCGTCGGCAGCATGGTTAGCGGAGCGCTTCCGCCGAAAGATCTTCCGCCCGTCCTCGGTCGTGGTAAAACCCGTTGGGGTGTCGTGCGCTTTGGAGTGGATCAACCTGCCAAGGGCGCCTTTTCCCTCAAGATCAACGAGAGCCACCTGATGCACCTTTTTGACGGTGAGAAGGAAATTAAACTTCCCGAAAAAGGCCCTGCAACAGTGGAGTTCAAAGCGGGAACTGATCCCCAACGTTTCACCATCGCGGTCAATTCGGTTTACCGCTCCGCCAACATCCTCGTCGAAGTCGTCACTCCAAAATAACAGTCTCATGAAATCAGCCTGTCTTGTCATCCCCGTCGGGTTGGTCGTGGCCCTCGTCGCCGCCAATTCCGATCAGGCCAAACCATCCCACTCCAAGCTCATCCTCAGCAAAGGCGTTTACACCGAGGGTGCGTCCTTCGGCGACGTTGATGGCGATGGCGTCCCCGACCTCCTCGCCGGACCACTTTGGTTCAAAGGTCCAAAATACGACACCCAACATCGCTACCGCCCCGGCGACGCGACTCCCGCCAAAGGATACAAGCACAGTTCGTTCCAAAGCTGGGTCTTCGACGCCAACGGCGACGGGAGATCCGACATCTTCCAGATCGCGCACACCGGCCGCTTCCAACTCGACCTTTATCTGCAACCTGAGAGGCCTTCCGAGAATTGGCCGGTTCATCGCGTCGCCGCCGAGATCGGAAATGAATCCCCCGAAATGGGCGACCTCACCGGCGACGGAAAACTCGAACTCATCGCGATGAAAGATGGCAAATTTGGCTTCTTCACGCCCGACGTGAAAGCTCCCGAGAAGCCGTGGAAATTTCATGTCATTTCCAAAGTCCGCACCAAGTCACCCTACTACCACGGCCTCGGCTTCGGCGATCTCAATGGCGACGGCCGCACCGACCTCCTCGAAAAAGGAGGATGGTATGAAGGCCCCAAAGATCCCACTTCCGGCAAAGAGTGGACCTTCCATAACTATAAATTCTCCGACCCCGGCGGCGCACAGATGCTCGTCTTTGATATCGATGGAGACGGCGACAACGACATCGTCTCCAGCCTCCGGGCGCACTCCTGGGGATTGGCCTGGTATGAAAACACCCTCATCGACGGCAAGGTCTCGCTAGAGAAGCACATCATCATCCCTGAAGGCGACAAGCCTCCGGCCGAAGGGCTCGGTTTCTCCCAGGCTCACGCCCTCGCCGCCGGCGACTTCAATGGCGACGGCATCACCGACTTCGCCACCGGCAAACGCTACTGGGCCCACAACGGCCGGGACCCCGGCGCCGACGGCCCGGCTGTCATCTACTGGTTCGAAACCAAACGCGGTAAAGACAGCGTCGAATTCATCCCCCACCTCCTCGACAGCGACTCCGGCGTCGGCACTCAACTGGCCGTCACCGACTTCAACAAAGACGGCCGCACCGACCTCGGCGTCGGAAACAAAAAAGGCGTCTTCATTTTTGAGAGCCAGAAGTAAGGCGGCGACGGCTTCCAGCCACCGAGCCATCCTAAGGTTCCCCTATGATAATTTTAGCGAGAAGCTAATTTTAATCTAGTTGAGGAAGATGTCCGCCAATCTTCCTTGGTCACATCGCTTCTGCAGCTCTTTTCATTTCCTTCGAAGAACAGTCCTCGAGAGATTCGCGAAAATTGGCTGAGATTCGCGGACAGAAAATCTCTCCAGAGGCGTTTTAGGCATTGCATATTTTTTAGGATAGAGACCTTGTAAGTCATGCTTCTTCGAAGATCTCTCTTCTTGCTGACTCTTTCCATCGCTGGGATGTCCGGAGCCCCCGTCATCCCGGGTCTTCATCACGATCATCCGCTGAACGAAAAGCAGACCGGCCTCGTTCTCACTCGGGAACTTCGTTGCGCTTCCTGCCACGATGAGCTGGACGCGGGCCAGATAAAGTCCGCCCCCGATCTTCGCGAAGTAGGCTCACGACTCAACCGGAGCTACCTTCAGCAATTCATCGCCAACCCGCATACCGTCCATCCCGGCACCACGATGCCGGACATGCTTGCGGGACAATCAGATGAAGAGCGAAAGAACATCAGCGAGTCCATTGCCCACTATCTTTCCTCACTGAAAAGTGACCAGGCCGGCCCAACCAAGGGAGCCAAGGCACTTCCCAGCGGCCACGAGCTTTATCATAAGATCGGTTGTGTTGCCTGCCACTCTCCCAAGGACGAAAACGGAAAAGACGAAAACCCCACCGGCGTAATCAGCCTTTCCCATCTCAGTGGGAAATACCAAGCCGGAGCGCTGGGCGATTTCCTCTTCGATCCCCTCAAAGCCCGCCCCGCCGGACGCATGCCCGACATGCATCTCAGCAAAGACGAAGCGGCCACGCTCGCCAAGTATCTCGAAGGCGAGGCGAAAGCTCCGACGTCCGATCGGCTGGACCCGCAGATGGTCGCCGCAGGAAAGGCCAACTTCGCCAAGTTTAATTGCGTCTCCTGCCATCAAGTCGATGACGCGCCTCCCAAGAAAGCGATTGCCTTGGCCGACTTCGACAAGGGCTGCCTATCGCCCGAACCAAAAACCTCACCCAACTATCAGTTGGACAAAGGCCAAATCGAAGCGATTCAGGCCGCTCTCGAAAAACCCGGCGCTCCCGTCGCTCCGGCGGATCAGGTCAAACTTCGCCTGACACAACTTAACTGCATCGCCTGCCATGTCCGCGATGACTTTGGCGGCGTGGCTCCACATCTCGATGTTCATTTCAACTCGAGCGAGGAAGCTCTCGGCAATGACGCCCGAATTCCTCCCCCGCTCACTTTGATCGGGGCCAAACTTCGCCCGGAGTGGTTGAACAAAGTTCTCTACGACGGTGAATCCGTTCGCCCCTACATGCACACCCGCATGCCCCAGTATGGAGAGGAAAGTCTCGCCGGACTCCCTGAGCTCTTTGCGAAAGTCGATCACATCAAGCCCGTCGACCTCCCCGAGCCAGATCGCGAATCGAAACCCCAAATGCGCAACGGCGCCCATCTTCTCCTTGGAGACAAAGGACTTAACTGCATCAGCTGTCACAATTTCAACGGCAAGGAATCACCCGGCATGAAAGGCCTCGATCTCATGACCACCTTCCAGCGGCTTCAGCCCGGTTGGTTTTACGACTTCATGCAGAACCCCGCGAAGCACCGCCCCGGCATCATCATGCCATCCTACTGGCCCGGCGGCAAAGCGGTGCAACCCGATATCCTCGAAGGCGACACCCACCGCCAACTGCAAGCACTCTGGCGGAACTTCTCCCTCGGACGTTCGGCTCGCGACCCGTCCGGACTACGCACTTCAAACACACCCCTAGCCGTCACCGACAAAACCCGCACCTATCGCGGACGAAGCCGCGTGGCTGGATACCGCGGGATCGCTGTGGGATTCCCCGGCGGAATGAACTACGCCTTCAACGCGCAAAACGGCGCACTTTCGTCCATCTGGAATGGACAATTCGTGACCGCCAATTGGCGATCCCAAGGAGCGGGTGATTTTAATCCCGCCGAACGTGCGATCCAACTTGCCCAGGATGTTGGCTTCATGAAACTCGCCAACGACGAGGGAAAATGGCCACTCCGCCCGACCGCGACCAAAGAAAACCCCGTCAATGCCGACCCGCTCTATCCACGAAATCGCGGGTATCAGTTCAAAGGGTATTCGTTCGACGAATCCGGCACGCCTACCTTCTCCTATCAATGCCACGAGGTAGCTATCGAGGACAAAACAACTTCCCCGGAAAATCGCCTTCACCGGACTTTGAGTTTTTCCACGGAGAAGGAAACAACGCTCTACTTCCGCGCGCTCACTGGAAAGGTTAAGAAGATCTCCGACACCGTTTACCAAAGTGAGCAGCTCGAAATCACTCTTCCTGCCGGGACCATTCTTCTGCGCGAGAATGAAGTCCTCCTCAAGATCTCCGTCCCATCCGGCAATTCCACGATCACCATCGACTACCAACTTCTGCCATGAACAGACTTTTCAAAACCAGTCTCTTTTCCCTACTCCTCACTCCTCTCGCCGCCGAAGAAGTAGGCGACCGCTGGGGCACCGCCGATCGCGAGCGGGAGTTTTATCGCATCGTCGACATTCCCATCCCAAAGGGCGAAGTCATCGAAGCCGGAGCTTTCACCGTTCTCCCCGATGACCGCATCGCGGTGGGCACCCGACGTGGCGATATTTTCATTGTCTCCGGAATGGACGATCCAAGACCGCAACCGACCTATCATCGCTTCGCCACCGGACTTGACGAGATCTTTGGACTCTCCTGGAAAGACGATTCTTTTTACGTCACCCAAAGCGGCGAGCTCACCCGCATCTCCGACACCAGTGGTAACGGCAAGGCAGACCGCTTCGACGTGGTCTCCGACGCCTGGGGTTACGGCACTTATCACGAATACGCCTTCGGCTCCGAGTTCGGCCCCGAAGGAAATCTCTACATCGCCCTTGGACTTTCCAAGTCCTACAACTCATGGGAACTCTTCCGCGGCTGGGCTCTGAAAGTCACACCTGAAGGAAAGACCATTCCCATCGCCAGCGGCCTCCGCAGCCCCGGCGGAATCGGCTTCAATGAACAAGGCGCGCTGTGCTATATTGAAAGCCAAGGCCCCTGGAATTCCTCCTGCAGTCTGAAGTTCATCAAAGAAGGCGGCTTCATGGGCCACCCCGCGAGCTACAATTGGTATCCCTACGCCAAGAACCTTGGCAAGGCCCCGACCGAGCCGAATACCCCGTCGAGCATCCTCGCCGAAAAAGAACGCGTTCCCCAACTCGATCCCTACGCCGTGATCTTTCCTTACATCCGCATGGGACGCTCCCTTGGTGGCTTTGTCCTCAATAAGACCAAAGGGAAATTTGGCCCCTTCGAAGACCAGATGTTCCTCGGCGACTACACCCAGTCCATCGTCGTCCGCGCCACGACCGAACAAGTCAACGGGGTCTGGCAGGGTGCCTGCTATCCTTTCCGGGAAGGACTTTCCACCGGCATCCTCAACGTGCAATTCACCCCGCAGGGCCGCCTCCTCTGCGGCGGCACCAATCGCGGCTGGCCGGTGCGCGGCCTGAAAGCTTATGCCCTCGAACGACTCGAATGGACCGGCCGCATGCCCTTCGAAATCGAAGAAGTCACCATCACGCCAAAAGGCTTTAAGATCGCTTTCACCAAACCCGTCGATCAAGCCACCGGCAACGACCCTGCTTCCTATCTCGTCTCTACCTTCACCCACAAATACCACCGTGGCTACGGCGGCCCCGAGATCGATCAAACCACCCCCAAGGTCACTTCGGCAACTCTCGCCAAAGACGGCCTCTCAGCCGTCATCAAACTGGACACCTTGAAGAAAGGCCACGTTCACGAATTCGACCTCGCCGCCCTTCGTTCAACCGACGGGGGAGAACTTCTCCATCGCCACGCGTATTACACCGTAAACGAGGTGCCCAAGTGACCGAAAGGCTCGCTGCTTCAGCGATTCGCCCATGATCTTCCTTCTCGGAGTGACATTTTTGTCGGGAGTCCTCCAAGGGTTTCCGTTAGGCTTGCCGTATGATTCGAATCGCCACCTGCCTTGCCCTCCTGCTATCCCCGTTTTCCTTCGCTGAAGAAAGTAAGTTCATTTCACTCTTCAATGGCAAGGACCTCTCCGGCTGGACTCCCAAAATCGCAGGGCATCCCTGTGGCGAGAACACCTTCGATACCTTCCGCGTCGAAGATGGCATCCTAAAATGCGAATACGACAAATACGAAAAGTTTAACAAGCAGTTCGGCCACCTCTACACCAATAAGGCCTACTCACACTATATCCTCCGTATGGAATACAAGTTCATCGGAAAAATGATGGCCGACGCACCCAGCTACGTGAACTTAAACAGCGGGATCATGGTGCATTCCCAATCGCCGCAGAGCATGGATCTCAACCAGGGATTCCCCGTGAGTATGGAATTCCAATTCCTCGCCGACGAAGGAAAAGGTAAGCGCCCAACCGGCAACGTCTGCACTCCGGGAACCAATCTCGTCATGAATGACCAGGTCGTTACCAAGCACATCGTCCAATCGTCTTCCCCCACTATCCCGGCTGACCAGTGGGTCAAAATCGAAATCGAAGTTCGCGGACACGACGAAATCATCCACCGCGTTAACGGCAAGGAAGTCCTCCGCTACCAAAAACCCCAACTCGACCCCAAAGGCCGCGTCGTCTCGGCTAAGGCCTTGATCAAAAAGGGCGCGCCCCTCGCTCTCAGCACCGGTTACATCGCCCTGCAGGCTGAAGGCCAACCCGTTTGGTTTCGGAATATCAAAATTAAGGAGCTGAAGAAATAGCTACGGTCCCTGGGTTACTTTGATCCTTACAAATTTTTAATCGATCGAAGCAAAGATGGTCTTCGGCCAGGAATCGCCCAGTGCCGTGTCGCTGGCAGACAATGACTCCCAACCACTCTGGGGCACACCGCTGGCATTGAAATCGACCCTTAAGGTAAACCCAGATGCTGAAGTCAATCCGGTGAGACACAAGACCAAGGACTTTTGAAAGAGGGAATTCGAAGTCATCGGGCGAGCAAGCTAGTCCAGAAATTGGAACCCTTGTGCAAAAGACCGGCTCCTCTTGATCTGCAGTATTTTCAAAGAACCCTCAGTCAATCCGCTCCAAGGTCAGTAGGCGAAACTCCATCGCTTCCGGGCCAGGTATTTCCAAAGCCTTTAGGGTCAAGGTCCCCGTTCCCTTCTCCAGTTCGATCTCCCCAATTGAGGTCGCCTTGAAATCCTTCACATACGATTCCATTCGCGGTGAACGGTCGTGTTCCGCTCCCGTTGCCGGAACGTCATGGGCTTCGGAAATTTCGAGAGGAAGCCGCGCCTCCTTGTAGCTCAACTCACATTTCGCACCTGCTTCTTTGGCGGCATAATAAAGAGTAACCTTGTGCTTCCCGGTCGCCAAGACCTCGACATCGAAGGTGATCTTATCATCCTTGCTCGTCCAATTGGTAAAGTATGAACAATTGGGAAAACGGTTGGATCGCTTGATCCCGCCATGTGCTTTTCCATCACGAGCCGGAAGCTGGGTCATGATGCTCTCCGGGTGCGCGATCGCAAATGAGCGCTTGTCCGAATAATAGTTTGGCATGAATTCCCCACGGTGTGCCTTCGCCACCTCGCTTAGTCTCTTCACGGCCTTCGGCCTGTCATGCAAAGGAGTCCGCTGTTCCGGATCGGATTTCATATCGTAAAGCTTCCCCTTTTGATCCAAACGAAAATGCTGGGTCCGCACACTGATCTTATCTTTCCAATGATTGACCAAAACACGATCGACCGCCTCAACCTTCTCCCCTAACAAAAGAGGCTTGAGACTTTCCCCATCCAAGGGTTTCGACTTTTCTCGAGATACGCCCGTCAAATCACACAGCGTCGGCAACAAATCCTGCACACTCGATATCTGCGGAATCTTCCTTCCCGCCTTCACGCCATTCTTCCAGCGAAGATAGAGCGGACTCCGAACGCCACCTTCATCCGTACTTCCCTTCCGCCCCTTCATACCACCATTCCAGCGCACGCCATTCGGGCCATTATCGTGAAACCACACCACGATGGTATCGTCGGCCACTTTGAGCTCTTCGAGCTGCTTCAGCATCCGACCAACGTTCCAATCCAAATTCTCACACATCGCGAGCGCACATCGCTTATGATTATCAGCCTTCTTTGATTCCTTCTGCTGCTGGTTGGAAAACTTGAGTTCCTTCTTGGCAAACTTCTTCCAAAACTCTTCCGGCACCTGCATCGGAGAATGCGGCGTGTTGTAAGGCACGTAGGCAAAGAAGGGTTTTCCTTCCTTCACTGACTTATCGATGAAGGACATCGCCTTGTTCGTAAAATCATCCGTGCAAAAACCCTCTCCCTTCACAATTCGCCCATTGTGTTCCAAGAGCGGATCGAAGTAGTTCCCCCAATGCCCGCTACAGAAGCCGTAAAACTCCCCAAAGCCCCGACCGTTGGGATGATAGGGATACTGCATGCCATTGTGCCACTTCCCAAAAGCTCCCGTGCGATACCCCGCCGCCTTAAAATGATCAGCCACCGTCACTTCATCGAGATCCATCCGCTCGCCACCTGCCGAAGTTGAATACACTCCGCTCCTTGCATGATGCCGGCCCGTCAAAAACTCCGCCCGCGTCGGCGAACACACCGCACAGACAAAGAACCGCTCAAAGCTCGCTCCATCCCGCGCCAGCGAATCAATATTCGGCGTCGCCAGATCGCCATTCCCCGAACTCGACAAATCACCCCACCCTTGGTCGTCGCTGAGAAAGACGAGCACGTTGGGCGACTTCCCCAACAGCGGGAGACTGCAAGCCAGCAGAAAAATCAGACGAACGATCATCGCCTTAAAACGACGTCATCCGCGCGGGTATTTCAACAACATCCGCTCGACCCGCAACAATCGGCCAAAGGCTTATCCGAAAACTCCGGAATGCCACATTTGTCCTTCGCCAGACAATCGGTGTGCTTTTTCTCCAACTTCAAAAGCAACGCCTCATTCTGCACTTCCACCTCCACCAGCGGATACTGCGAAATCACCCCGTTTTCATACTCAATCTCCACCGGTAAAAAGTCTCCCGGCATCACCGAAGCTCCCATTTCGAGAATCTTTAACAACCTCTCCGCTCCAATCCGATGCTCCACATCCGTCGCCACCCAAGCCTGAAGCAAACACCAGGAAGCCACTCGCTTGGTCCCACCGCAATCGATGAAGTCCTTCCTTACTCCTCCCACCTCGGTGACATGAAAATGCTGTGGCACCGCCTCTCCGCTCGGAAGCACCAACTGCAAACTTTTCCCTGGATTCTCTCCAAGAACCTCTTTCAGCGCCTTCACATCAATCATGAGCCCACTATCAACCTCTTTCTCAATATTTAAAGTGCAACTTATCGAGATGAAGGATTGCCTATCTGCCACTTAGCTGAAACAAGCCTTCCGCTCTCATATGGGCACTTTCCGACTCATGAGCAATTCCACCGACCTGCCGACGATCAAAGAATGGAAAAAGATCGTCGCACCGCACACCAAGCCCTCGATCGCAAAAGCCACTTGGCAGGTCATCAACTCCATCGGCCTCTATTTCGCACTCTGGGCCGCGATGTATTTCACGGTGCAATTCTCCTACCTGCTCACTTTCGCCCTGGCTGTTCTTGGTGGCGGTCTCCTGATCCGGGTCTTCATTATCTTCCACGACTGTGGTCACGGCTCTTTCTTTAAATCCCGCCGCGCCAACCACATCACCGGTTTCATCGCAGGCCTCCTCACCTTCACACCTTACTTCCACTGGCGATGGGAGCACTCGGTGCATCATGGCGCCTCCGGCGATCTCGACCGGCGAGGCACCGGCGATGTCTGGACCATGACTGTCGAAGAATACCTCTCTGACTCCCGACCCAAGCGCCTTGCCTATCGCCTCGTTCGTAATCCCCTCATTCTCTTTTTCATCACCCCGATCATTCTTTTCGTCATTCGCGAACGCTTCCCCTCCAAAGGAGCCAGCAAGCGGGATCGCAATTCCGTCCTCTGGATGAATCTCGCTATCGTCTCCCTCGCCGCCGCGCTCATCTCAGTCTTCGGCTGGCAGCATTATCTTTTCATCCAGGGCACCACAATCGGCTTCGCCGCCATGGGAGGCGTCTGGCTCTTCTATGTGCAGCACCAATACGAAGGCGTCTACTGGGAGCGCAAAGATGAATGGGACTTCACCGCCGCCGCCCTCGAGGGCAGCTCCTTCTACAAACTCCCAAAAATCCTCCAGTGGTTCTCCGGCAACATCGGCTACCATCACATTCACCACCTCAGCTCAATGATTCCTAACTATAATCTTGAGCAGTGCCATAACTCACACGAAATCTTCACCAGGGTGGAGCCCGTGACCTTCTGGAAAGGATTCAAATCCCTCAACTTCCGCCTCTGGGACGAGGAAGAACGTAAACTCGTCAGCTTCCGTGCCATCAGAAAACGCGAGCGCAAGCCAAGGGCTGCTTAATCGGCAATCCCCAAAAACCCCCGGCTCATCTCGAAGACTTCCTTCTTCGCCCCCAGGGCCGCCTTTAGTTTGACATCGCGATCCCACGAATTCTTCGTCCTGAAAATTCGCCAAAGCTCTCCCAGTTTCAAATTCAAAGGATACTGTAAGGGCGTCACCAGCGGTGTGTTGGTAAGCGGATAATCCGTGCCATACATCAAGCGACCATTCAGGCGTTCGTCATTCAACACCACCGGCAAATACTTCCGACGATTACTCTGCGTCAGCGTGGAAATATCGGCTACGAGATTAGGAAACTCCGGCATCATTTCCAACAAGCGCTCGACATTGTCCTGCCCCCCCGATTCCCCCGAGCTCGCCACGTGAGCCGCGATCACTTTCACCCCGCACTCCAGGGCGAATCTCAAGAGCCGGGGATCACCCAGCGCATTGTTCGTTTGCGAAAAAGAATCCTCATCGCCCACATGCGTCAGCAGCGGAAGATCCAACTCCACCAACTTCCGATAGTACTCTTCATACCGCTTTTCCGACGGATCGATATTCTGAATATTCGGCAACCACTTCACCAGGACCGCTCCGTTCTCTTTCGACCACTCTAATTCCTCCAGGGCATCTTTTCGATTCGGATGCACGCTCGAAGCAAAGTAGAGCTCGGGGAAATTCTTCACGCCTTCCCCTACAAAACGATTGGGCACGAAGACTTCCCCTCCTTCTCGATCCAATTCCCCCTCCGCGGTATACGGTGCATCCATCGCCAAAATCACCGCGCCATCGACATACTCTGATTCCTGAATCGACTTCGCAATAATCCCCATCAACAACTCATCGCCTTCTTCGTTCACCTTCTTCTCATTGCTCCCGAAAATCTTCAAATAGAGCCCAAACTTCCAGCTATTGCGCAGCGCGTCCGAAATCCAGGCCCCGCTCCCACCCGCGCCGATTCCCGCGGTATGACAATGCATATCAATAATCCCCTTCGGCGGCTCAACCGCCTCCTCCCCGATCACTCCTCGAAACATCATCAGGCGCAAAAGAAACAGCGCCACGATTAAACCGCAAATGATCAGAAAGGGAGTCATCCCTGAGTCTTATAGATCAAACGTAAGGCATCCAGACGAATACGCGCTCCCTTGAGAGCTTTCTCAAGATCCTCCTGTCGCGTCTTTACCATCTCGATCTCGTGATCGCCAATCATAGGGTTCACTTCGGCCAAATCCCGCAAGCGATCCAACTCCGCGCTCAACGACACTTTCATCGTCTCGACCGCCTTGGTCACCACCGTCTTGCGGCGGGCTTTCACAAGTCCACCCAACTGCTTCAACATGCCCGGAATCAGCTCCTGGGTCACCTGAGGTTGCCCCAAAAACTTACGATGCTTACCGGGTCGACAAACTGCCCGAATCAACTTTGCGTCGCTCGTCAGATCATTCCCCTTAAAGTCCACCGCCACCCGAATCGGCACCGCCGGCAGGAAGTGATCGGTCTGCAAGGAAGCCGGAGCAATACACTCCACAACATAGTAAGCCTCCATGATCACCGAAGTCTCACCCGGCGTCTCCCAGACTCCAAAGGCACTATTCCCGGCCTCGCCCGACAACAATAAATCAATCGCCGAAACCACCATGGGATGATCCGCCGACATAAAGCCCATCTCTTCCCGACTCAGGGCCTTATCCCGATCAAAAGTCACCGCCATTCCTTCTTCCGGCAAATCCGGAAAAGCATCGGTGATGACATTCCCCGGTTTCAACAAATAATCCCGGTCATCAAGCTCCTCCACTTCGAGCCCGAAAAAGTCAAAAGTCCGCGCAATCCAATCTTCAAAATTTCGATCCCGATCCCACGTGTCCATCCTCTCGAGAACTTCGTCGATCTCACCACCCCCATTCGAGGTTAGCGCAAGCAAACGATCGTGCCCGCGTTCCATCTCAGCTTCGGTTTCATCACGCAAAACCTTCGAGGCCGCGATAAACTCATCAAGCGTATCCGTCTTCAAAGCCTGCAAGCGCTTCACCAAGATCTGCGCACCTTGCAAATTCTTCTCAAAGGCATTCAGTCCTTCGGAATACCACCGAGCATAACGCTCGCACCGCTGTCCCTTCACAAAAGGCACATGAATATGAATTGTCTCGGTCTGGCCAATCCGATCCAGTCGCCCGATCCGTTGTTCCAGCAATTCCGGATTCTCCGGCAAATCAAAAAGCACCAAATGATGGGCAAACTGGAAATTCCGCCCTTCACTTCCAATCTCGGAACACAAAAGAACACGCGCTCCTTCCTCCTCGGAAAAGTAGGCCGCATTGCGATCCCGCTGAAGTAAGGTCAGTTCTTCGTGGAACTGCGCCAGGTTCACCGCCACCCGATCCAGCACCGCCACTGCAATCTCCTCGACCAACTCGAGCGTCTTACAAATCAACAAGACCTTCTCGTCCGGATTCTTCTCCAAAAACTCCACCAGCCAATCGATCTTAGGCGCAAAATCATCATCACCTTTCAACTCGATCAAATTCTGCTTCCGCTCCGGAAAGCCGCTCAGCTGCTTTCGGGTATTTCGAAACATCACCCGACCGGTCCCAAAGGAATCGAGCAAATCCGAAACCACTTCATCACGCATTCCCTCCTCTTCAATCTTCGTAAGCCCATCCGCCAAACGAGGCGAAC
This sequence comes from Akkermansiaceae bacterium, assembly GCA_029253285.1. GTDB lineage: Bacteria > Verrucomicrobiota > Verrucomicrobiia > Verrucomicrobiales > Akkermansiaceae > SW10. The sequence continues at coordinate 27,376 of JAQWZU010000067.1, forward strand.
GTTTCGCAAATGCCTCAACCGTGGCATCTCCCACAGACTCTCCCGACTTCACAACATCAATGACATCCGCCACCTCTTCATAGTGCGCCGACTCTTCCAGGAAATCCTCCAAATCATTGTAACGATCCGGGTCAAGCAACTGCAATCGCGCAAAGTGCCCCTCCGCACCCAACTGCTGCGGCGTCGCGGTGAGCAAGAGAACCGAAGCCGTTTCCGCAGCCAGCACTTGCACCAATTCGTATTCCTCACTTGCCTCCTCGGGCGTCCACTCCAAGTGATGAGCCTCATCCACGATTAACAAATCCCACCCCGCCTCGATCACCTGTGGCATTCTTTCTGGGTTCGCGATTAAAAAGTCCGCGCTGCACAACACCAATTGGCTATCCAAAAAGGGATTCGCCTCCGGATCATTATGGGTAATCGACGCACACCGCGCCTCGTCAAAGAGCGAGAAAGTCAGATTAAATCTCCGATACAGCTCCACAAACCATTGATGAGTCAACGCCTCCGGCACCAAAATCAACACTCGCTCGGCTCGCCCGGTCAACTGGAGACGATGCAAAATCAAGCACGCCTCAATCGTCTTCCCCAATCCCACTTCATCCGCCAGCAATACCCGGGGCGCAATTCGTGAGGCCACTTCGTTCACAATCGCGATCTGATGCGGAATCAAATCCATTCGTCCACCCAAAAACCCCCTAACCGGTGACTTGCGAATCTGACTACTCCGGAAAAGCGATTCCGCACGCAGATTAAAAGTCCGTAATTCATCAACCTGCCCGCTCAGCAAACGATCTTCCGGCTTTGAAAAACTGATGGTATCCGAAAGCTCCGCTTCCTCGATGGCCCGCTCGCCCGCGTGATAAGTCAATAAACCCTCCTTCTCCTCCACCCGATCAATCGTCACCGTCACTCCATCATGCAAAAGAACTTCATCCCCCGCCTTAAATTGCACCCGCATAATCGGCGCCGTCTCCAGCGAATACGTCCGCTTCTCCTCTGTCGCCGTGAACAGAATACTCACCTGCCCGTTCTCCTTCTCCAACAAAATCCCCAAACCCAATTCAGGCTCGGTCTTGCTAATCCATCTCTGACCCGGCGCAATCGCAGTGTGACTCACGCTGTTCGATACATCCACCCCACCAAGATGTCGAGACGCACCCGAGAGGAATTATGATCCACCCGTTAGCCTATATGCTTCCACCAATTTCCCACATTGCCTTTAATGTTCATCAACAGACCAAGAATGAGTCAATCCAACGACTCCTATAGCACTCCAAGCTCTTTCCCGACTTCCACAAATGCCTCAAGGCCTCGATCCAAATGCTCCTTGGTATGCGCCGCTGAGATCTGGGTCCGGATCCTCGCCCGTCCTTTTGGAACGACCGGGAAGAAAAAGCCAATCGCGTAGATTCCCCTCTCCATCAATCCTGCCGAGAACCGCTGGGACAATTCCGCCTCACCTAAAATCACCGGCGTAATCGGATGCTCCGCCCCCGACACTTCAAAGCCCGTCGATTCTATCTGCTCCCGGAAATACCGCGCGTTTTCTTTCGCCCGATCCGCCAAGTCCGTCGAAGCCGTCAACATCTCCAGCACCTTGAGCGACGCCGCCGCGATTGGAGGTGCGATACTATTGGAAAACAAATACGGCCGCGATCTCTGACGAAGCAAATCCACGATCTCCTTCTTCCCCGAAGTGTATCCGCCTGAGGCACCTCCGAGCGCTTTTCCCAAAGTCCCCGTCGTCAAATCAATCTTCCCAAAAAGACCACAATGCTCATGCGTCCCGCTCCCGCGCGCGCCCAGGAATCCCGTGGCATGACAGTCATCAAAGTGCACCAAAGCGCCATATTTTTCCGCCAGCGCATGAACGCCCGCGAGATCGGCAATCACTCCGTCCATCGAAAAGACCCCATCCGTCGTGATCAACTTGTGTCGCGCTCCGTCGGCATCCGCCTGCTTCAGCTTTCCCTCCAAATCCGCGAGATCATTGTTGGCGTAGCGATAGCGCTTCGCTTTGCACAAACGCACGCCATCAATAATCGAGGCATGATTGAGCGAATCCGAAATCACGGCATCCTCCGCCGTTAACAAGGTTTCGAAAAGCCCGCCGTTGGCATCGAAACACGAGGGGTAGAGAATGGTATCCTCCGTTCCAAGAAACTCCGTGAGCGCCTCTTCCAGCCGACGATGTAAGGTCTGCGTACCGCAAATAAACCGAACCGAAGAAAGCCCAAAGCCATATTCATCGATCGCCTCTCTCGCCGCTTCCCGAACCTCAGGGTGATTCGATAGCCCAAGGTAGTTGTTCGCGCACATATTGATCACCCGTCGACCGTCATCGAGCGTAATCTCCGCGTCCTGGGGCGACCTGATCTGGCTTTCTCTTTTATAAAGGCCATCGCGCTCAATCTCCTCCAAGGTTGTGGCAAGCTGAGTCTGAAATTCAGAAGTATACATAATTTTTAAGGTGATATTTTACCCAAGGTCGGACCATTGCAGAAGAACTTTCCCACAGGAGCCCCCTTTCATTGCCGCGAAGCCTTCTTCGAAATCGGCGTAGTGAAAACGATGAGTGATCACGGGCGAAATATCGAGGCCCGACTGGATCATCGAGGTCATCTGATACCAGGTCTCGTACATCTTCCGGCCATAGATTCCCTTGATCGTCAGCGAATTAAAAATGACCTGATTCCAGTCAATCGTGACATTCGGCCCGGGAATTCCCAACAGGGCAATCTGCCCACTATGCCGCATATTGGAAATCAAGTCATTGAAGGCATGATGATTTCCGGACATTTCCAAACCGACATCAAATCCCTCCTTCATTCCCAATTCATCTTGTACGTCCGATAATTTTTCCTTCCCCACATTGACGGCCCTCGTTGCTCCAAGCGTCCTGGCTAGCTCGAGGCGTGTCTCGTCCAGATCGGTAATCACGACGTGTCTCGCACCCGCATGTTTCGCGATCGCCACTGACATGATTCCGATTGGACCCGCCCCGGTAACGAGCACGTCCTCGCCCAGTAGGGGAAACGTCAGCGCCGTATGGGTGGCATTTCCAAGGGGATCAAAAATCGCCGCTTCATCTCGTGAGATCTCCGGGGCCAGCTTCCAAACATTTGTCGCCGGCAGCGCGAGATACTCCGCGAAGGCACCCGGCGAAGTCACCCCCACGCCCTTGGTGTCCTTGCAGTAATGCCGTCGTCCCGCCAGACAGTTGCGACACCTTCCACAAATCAAATGCCCTTCCCCGGAAACAACATCACCCACTTTCAAATAATCCACCTCCCCGCCGACCTCGACAATGTCCCCCACAAATTCATGCCCCGTCACCAAGGGCACCGGAATGGTCTTGGCCGCCCATTCATCCCAATTGTAAATGTGTAGGTCAGTACCACAGATCCCCGTACGATCTACTTTGATCAAGACGTCCCGAGGTCCAATTGAGGGCTCAGGAACATCCGACAAAGTCAAGCCAGGCGCAGAGTCGTTTTTAACAAGTGCTTTCACTATAATTCAATTTCGATTTCCGAGAACCATCCTTTGATCTGGATTTTAGAGACACGCAAGCCGCGATTCTTGAAAATGTATGACAGGGTATTCAGATCCCTCTCACACTTCTTCGCAACAAAGTGCAAACTCCATGGTTTCCTCCTCCAACTACTGAAACATTCTGCTAATCATTCCTCAACTACTCCTAATGAAAACTTTCGCCCTCCTTCTCTCAATTTCTATCGCGACTCTCTCCGCGCAACGAGGCCCAAGACCTCATGAGATTGCCGAATCACCCGCTGAAATCGGCTCATCAGGCTTCGTCTGGTATCCCATCCTTGAAGACGGACTCGCCGAAGCCAAACGCTCCAAGCGTCCGATCTTCTTCATGGCCGCCGCTTCACAGTGTAGCGGGGTTTCCGGAGTCTTCTGACCCGGCTACACTCACACGGCGTACCGTGAGTACACCCAGGAAGATGTTATCAAAGCGAGCCGCGACTTTGTCTGTATTCGCATCGACTCCTACGAAAGCGAAGAGGCTCAGAAAATTGTCCGCAGCCATCTCAACGGAAGATTTGAAAACACCGCCTTCTGCATCCTTTCCCCTGATGGCAAAGAACGCCTGACTCGAAGCGGACGTGGACCCGGACAGGTTTTTAGAGGAGACCTTGCGAGCTCCCTCAACACCATTTCCAAAAAATATCGGAGTAGAGACAAAGGCGCCGCAGTCCCGGATTTCCCCACATTCAAGCTCAGCCTGAACGTCTCTTCCGCCGACCAACGCCTCCTCCTTCTCGTCACCGGGAATGACAAGGAACTCAAAACCGCCCGCAAGCATCTCCAACCATTCGCAGAGCACCCGGACATCATTGGCCGCTTCCACTACGATTTTGAAAGTGACGAAAAAACTTGGTCGAAGGTCTTGAGCAAAAGTAAATCAGGCTCCCGGATCATGATTGTTGCAGCTGACGCCTTCGGACAAAAAGGCGAAGTCATCAAAAGCTTCCCTCTCAATGTCAAACTGAGTGATCTGAAAGACGCTCTCCTCAAGGCCAACGAAACCTACGCCAAGAACACGACGAAGAAAAACTACGGCAACCACATTCAGAAGGGCCGTCGCAATGGCGTGACCTGGGAAATGCCCATGGAGTATGGTGAAGACCGGGACGGAGACGGAAAAATCGACCATCGTGGAGGAGCTGGTCGTCCGGGGCCACGCCGCCGGTAGGAACTATCGTTCTGCCACCTTCAATCGGTAGAATATTTTTTCGCCCACTTCGACAGGCTTCCCAAAAGTCATCAACTCCCGCCCATCAACCGGAACGGCCCGTGACACCATGGTCAATGATTCGTCGCTCCCCCAATCTTCCAGATTCGTCGAACTCTCCACAATCAACCTGGCCTGATCAGCTCCGACCTTCACTGGAAACTGAAACCGCAATTCGCCTCCATCTTCCGAAAAGAGAATTGCCAATCTTCCATCACGCCGGTCTCCGACATCCGTCCCGATGGCATACTCGAAAAAGTCATCCAACTTATCACCATCGGAATCAACTCCGGTAAGACTACCAAAAGCAAGCGTCGCCCCACTTCCCGGAGTTCCCCCCGCAAGCATGCTCACTCGCCAATTTGAAGCATCCCGATGATCCGGATTTGTATCCGGTAATATCAAAGTCAAACTATGTCCCACTCCATCCGCACCCTTGGGCCAGGGAGCGGCATCGTTGAAGGCAAAGTCATGAATCACCGAACCATCGGCAGCCCGCAAATCGATCCACTCGCCATCATTGTTCAAGCTGCCCGAAAAAGTCCCTACTACTTTATCTACTACGGCAGGATACGCCGCGGCGAAATCATCGAGATCCTTCACTAACAAGATCCGCTCCCCGGGCACAAGCACCCACAAGCGCGTGCTTGTTCCTTCATCAAAGGAAAATTCAACGCCGTCTCGAAATTCCACACCCCGCAGGTCCACCGGGAGATCTCCGACATTCATCAACTCTACGAACTCCTCCTCAGTCTCCGCATTCAACGGATGATAATACAGCTCACTGATAACGAGATTCTCACTGCTCGCCGGTTCCGTTCCGACATAAAACGCCGCACTGCTCAGCGCACTCCATTCTCCGCCGCTTAAGGCGCGGGCATTCACAATAAACGAAGCACCCAAGGGAACTGCGCCACTGTAAACAAATCCCCCGCCATCCTTCGGGTCGCTTCCATCGATGGTATAGCGAATCTCTCCAGCTGGCGCCGTCATCGTCAAATTAAATCCCGGCGGAACGTTGCCTCCAAATTGACTCATCACCGGCGCCTCGACGGAGGGATAGAGATTTTGATTCCTGAATTGATTTAAGACCGTCGCAGTACGTCCCGGGATGTAGTTACTCAACTGGTAATTCACTTCCGTCTGCCACTCCGAATTCACCGTATATGGATTTCCGGCTCGCTGAGCGTCCCCCCACCTCGCCGATTCCGCAATCAGGGGGGTGCGCAATTCATCCACGAAGCCCTGGAAGGTTGCCGCAACACTCGGCGGAGTCAGCGCTCCGCTATTAAAGAAATGACGATGGATGCGATCCGCAAATAACAATCGATAATCCGCATTGGCCCGTAATTTCTGATGCACCCCTGTCGCACGACCTGCATTGTTTTTGGTGGTATTATTTACCGTCGGTCCCAGCAAAGTCCGCTCGGAATCCCAAGTGAAAAACTTAAAGGTCTCGCCCTCTCCTCTCAAGCGCCCCGCCTGCCAGTTGTTGGTATCCCAGTCCGAGTTGCCGTTGTAAAAATTCACCAACAACCAATCGATCATGTTCTCCAAATCGAGATATTCTTGAATTCCATCGTAGTTTTCCGGCAAAGCCATATTGGTTTCCGAGATCGCCAGGACCTGATCCCACGGATCTACCGAACCATCGACCGCTTCGATGCCTGGTCGAGGTGATGACTTAATGACATCCCAATCTTCCTTCTCCCCGCCAAAGGCCTGCACCATGGAATCGGATTCGATTCGCTCGATTGTATTGAACAAGCCCCAATACATTCCATTGAGATACACATGAATATGACCCTGCCTTGTCGCGGGTTGCCCCATTTCACCCTGAAGACGCCGCGCCAACTGGTCTCGAATATAGAGCGCCTCTTCCCGTTGAGGAGCACTGGGATGAAACCAAGAGTCACCATTCTGACCACGAAGCAAATAGCTGTTCACTTCGTCATCCTCGCTTCCCTCTCCAAAGATCGGAAACTTCAAAGTCGACTCCCCGTAGCTACTCCTAAAAACCAGCCGCATGTTGTGTTTCTTTCGTGAGGTTGTCCGACTGGCATTACCAAAAATACGCATCCCCGCATCGAGTTGAATTTCTTCACCATGGGGAAAATCAAAGAACTCCGCCGAAACTCTTCGCTCCCACGCCGGCCCACGGGCGATCACTGAATTGGAATAAATCCCACCAATCGCCGGATTGGTATTACTGTTAAACCAATCATCGACCTCCATCACCAGGGACAAGGTCGGGAGACCCCGCAAAGCCGCCTTGATCTGAGCCGTTGTCCCAATACTCCCTCCACTCGCCATGGAGTAGTCAGCTGTCACCGACGGCTGCCAGGTCGTAGGATAGCCCGCCGGATTCGGGGGCTGATTCACCACGTCATCTAGAAAAAGGTAAGTGTGCGTCATCACCTTTAGGGGAACAGCACCGGGAAAAAACGCACTCGCCCGCAAGGTCGTGGTCGTAGAAATTGAAATCGGAGCGGTGTAGAGAATCCCATTGTCTGGAGATGGCTCACTGGCATCCGTGGTATAATATATCTCAGCACCCACAGCCTCGGTTGAGAGGGCCACATTGAACGGCGCCGTAAAAAAGCCACGGGTAATATCTGCCACCACCTCCTCATCGGTGAGCGAATCAGCAGCCGTCGAGGCATTGGCCGCCAGCGGAGTCGGATTCACAAAATAACCCGGCCCATTCCCGGATAATCCCCACGATACTCCCACATTCTGCTCGGGATACTCAGGAGAAAACTCATGGTGAATCGTTACCCCGTCCGGCTCGACCAAGGCAAGGTATTCCCCCTCTCGGGCCAATCCAAAATTGGCGTGTAATTCCCCCGCAGCCCCGATCCGGTCCTTGCCACTGGCGAAGATCATAAGATATCCGTTCCCATTCACTTGCGCGTTCGGGATTTCCCACTTCGATAAATTCGCCGGGTCATCGGTGAGATACCAACCCGCGAGATTTCCACCCAGTCCTCCCAAATTTCTCAACTCGATCCAGTCGGACTCGTCACCGTCTTCGTCCTGGATTGGTCCGGCATTTCTCGCTTGGATTTCGTTCAATCGAATCGGTCCGAAGACGGAAACCTCGATCGTTACTGAGCTTGACTCGGTATCAATCCCATCCGAAGCAGTCAACGTATACACCGTCGTTTCCGGGGGAGCCAAGATCCCGCTTCCAGATCTTGCCGGTATCGAGCCAATCCCCGGCTCCAAAGTCAAAGACGTCACGCCTTGATTCAAGGTCCAACTGATCGTCACCGCTTCCCCAGGATCAACCTCGGAAGGAGAAGCCTGGAAACTACTGATCAAGGGCAATCCTAGTGCACTGGCACACAAGCACGCCCAGCTGCAAATGAGTAGGAATATTCTCATCGAAGCTAATTAGTCATCACATGCATGACGGGATTCTTGCCGTCCCCGATATTTTCGAGGACAGCATTTAGAAATCCGCCTATGGAACGAATACAACATTCACGCGGAAGTATTGCGGGATACTTGTATCCGGCAGGAAAATCGGAAAAGGCACCGAGACGAGCTCGTAGTCGGAGTTCGCACCGACCGGAGACACTAGGACATCCACTAGATCCGCACTCGCATACCAGTTATCGAGATCAGAGCTAAACTGGGGAACATAACGCACACTCCCCGAACCTCCATGATCAATCCTCCGGACGAACACCCCTCTGAAGGCACCGCCGTCCAAATCCACAATCGGAATTCCATTAGCCGAACCATCGATAGCCAGACTGGCACTATCATCGGAATTTGGATCCGTACCAAAACCGAATTCCAGAAGATTGTTCAAACCATCCAAATCACCGGCATCCGAGAAGTCCGAACCATCTCCGGTATTCGAAGCCGAACCAAAATACTGAAATCTCCATGAGCCAATGGCATTGGTAGACCCGATCGTGAGCAAGATATCATTTCCATCTCCGCCCTCATAATCCACCAGTCCGGACAATCCTGATCCTAGGAAGTTTGTCGTAAAGGGATCGCCGAAAGCAAAGGTGCCGGTGACATCATCTGCGTCATCATTGGATACGACAACAATGGATGAAGGAGATCCCTCGACAGTCGGCGACTGGGTTACCAAAAGAGACCCGGTGGACAAGTCGATCGTTCCCGTCACCGCAATTTGATCCCAGTCCGTTCCTCCGGCTCCGGTGGTATTATTAACATCGATGGCGAGTGTTCCATTCAAGTCGAGTGTTCCCACGGAGAGCGTCCCGATGCCAGTCCCTCCAGGAGAAAGATTACCGTTACTTTGAATCGTTACGTTCGAGTCAGTTGAACCTGTTCCCGCAAGAGTGGAATTGTTGACGAGATAGTTTCCGCCTCCGGTGTGGCTTCCGTTCAAGAACACGGTCCCTCCATTAATATTGCCCCCAATAGTTGTTAATCCAGTGTAAGTATTTGTTCCAGAGAGAGTGAGCTCGCCATTATCGAAGTTATTTTGGAGAAGCACATTTGCCAGGCCGGTGATATTCCCAGTGACGGTCCAACTCCCGTTGTCCTTACCTTCACTTCCTTCGAAATTCAGATTAGAGGCAGATGTTGGCAGACTAATATTCCCGCTGATCACTAAATCCACTCCATCAAGCCCCACATTACTGTAACCCCGGGCACTACTGTTGATATTGGTAATGTCTCCGGCGATCTCAAAGCCAATCAAACCGCCGCAACGGAATCCGCCACCATCGATTTCAAAATCATTGGGAATCACAATACCAGCTGTGCCAGCCCGGAGCTGTGACCCGCGCGATTGAACGACACCAGCCCCAAGATCGTCATTGTGGTTGACCACTACAAATCCTTGTTTAACTCCAGTCTCTCCATCGAAAAAGCTGCTCGCTCCATCTCCCAATATGAATCTCCCGGTAAAGGTATTTCCTTCGGGACCATCAAGAACGAGGGTTCCATCTCCCAAGGTGCGAACCTCCCCGTCTCCACTGATCTGACCCGAGCAAGTTTGGGATTTATCGACATCGGTATTGAATTCCAAAATCCCCGGGCTGTTGACCACAATCGGGCCATTCCCATCCAGGCTGGATTGGAATCCGAGTGCATTGACGAAACCTACCCTAAAGGCGCCATCGCTGATAGTCGTCGTTCCCGAATAGGTCACGGGATTATGAAGAATAAATCGCCCTGTTCCGACTTTCGTCAAATTGCCGCTACCCGATATGCCACATTGCACAATGGCATCATTGTCGTCTCCTAACACCAACGTTTCCGCCCCAAGATCAATACTGGGGGTCTCCGAGGCTGCGAGGGAAGCGATCGTTATAAGACTCCCTCCGCTTCCAGTGAGCTGCAGAGTAACTGTATCAGTGAGCGAGACTGCTTCGTTCGAATAATCTCCACTATTCACGATCACCGTTCCGTTGGACTGAACCGCCGACAGCGCTTCTCCAATTGTTGCGAACGCATTGTAACTCATTGTGGCCGGAGAGACCGCAGAACCGCTATCGGCATCCGCGATTGCTGAGCCCACAGCGGTGCCCGAAAAATCATCGTCCACATAAATTGGATCGGGAACGGTTTCAGAAACGAGGATCGTGCCGACCGTAGGGCCGCCGCCATCTTCGTCACCATCCTCGATCAATACCAAAATCACCGTCGGATCAGTTGGAACAAAGCCCGGGACAAATTCAACTGCCGCGAGCGCTGCAGTCACAGTGGAAGGGTCTCCGGTCACCGTCCATTCTCCTGAGGCATTATCAAATGATTCTCCATTCCCACTCGCGGCCGTGAGCTCACCTTCGAGTCCAGTCTCATAATTTTGAATACTCAAGGTCACCGTGACTTGATCGACTGCTCCAATGCTTGCAAAAATACCCACACCATCAGACTCATTCCAAAATTTCAAGCTCGATACTGCGGCGGATCCTCCGGAAAGGACCTTGATATCAAGATCAGTAAAGGGAGACCCTGGTGTATTGGTATTCCCCCCGGTTCCAGTTCCCACATTGATTCCTACGTTGACGGTATGGTCCCCAACCCAGTTACTGCTGTCATTACTCGCCAAGTTCGCTGTCGCAGACGCCGCTCCGTTAACAGAGAAGGTCACCGAGTCACTGGCATCACTCAGAATCATCGCTAGACGAACCGGAGCTCCTGGAACCAGAGCAATAGTAGAGAGAGGAACAACAATCGTATTGTCACCCAACCAGCTTAGGTCGGTAAAGACTCCCACAGCTGAAAGATCATCAGTCGGAACATCCGCGGGTAGACCACCAGACTTCACCAGGAGGTGCGGAATACCATTCACCAATAGAATAGAACTTCCATTACTACTCCCGCCAATCTCCCAAACAAGGACAGTTCCCGTGAGATCAGCTGCTTGGACCGTGAAATCTATTTCAATCGAGTACCCTGATGCAACCGCAAGTGCAGCACCAGTTGCATCGATGTCAAAAGTGCCATCGTCCGAGGCCCGTCCATCGCTGAACGTAGAAATGTTGCTCAGTCCCGCATAATAGACCAGTGGCGTTCCCAATCCGATCAGCGAGGATCGAGTTGAGTCATCGGGATCAAATACCGCGATGTCGTTCAAGGGAATGTTCCCCGTAAATGATCCAACCGCCACCTGGGCCAAGTTCGTGCCGGTGGGGCTGCTATTCCCATCACTGATGAGAACGATCGCACTGGAAGGGGATCCAGCGATGGGAGAGACCTGTCCTCCACTCATCGAACCAATACTGGCAATGAGGGTTTCATTTCCCTCAAAGGCCCCGTCGAGTAAAGTGGCGACACTCAAGGTGGCAGAGGTCGAACCAGCCGGCATGTCCACCGAAGCAACCGAGGTGAAATCACTGCCATCGCTGGCGATACCGGAAAAGTTGATATCTACCGTAAGATTCGAACCGACAGGTGCCACCGTAGCATTGAGAGTCCATTCAGCGGGGTCTCCCTCCGTAACGTCACCATCGCTCGTAATCGTAACCACTGAATCAACGTATTTTACAACCACGACAAAACTTCCGCTATCCGAAGCCGAACCATCTGAAACCGTGAAGTCAAAACCTCCCGTCGCAGGAGAGGCGTCTCCGGTAAACTCAATCGTCTCATCATTCACCTCGAGCTGGGTAAAGGTGTCATTCAATCCGAGAGTTCCATTGACCGTATGACTGAGCGTTCCACCGCTCGGGACGGAAGTAATTGTATAGGTCAGCGAGCTATCAGCAGTGTCACCGTCAAAGGTATCGAGGAATGAGTCATCAATTGTTCCAGTCGCTCCCGGCAAAAGTGTCAGCGTCGAATTGGTAACCACAAAGGGATCGTTATTGGGAATCAAACTGGAAATACTCAGGCCCCGAAGAGAGACCGAACTGGTCAACCCCAAGTTGCCACCACCAAGAGCTTCTGACGTCAATTCCACTACCTGCCCGCTTGAAAGAGATGCCAAGAGACCACCCCAGCTTCCACTCGTTCTGTTTCCGCCATTATCCCGATTATAAGCGGCGCCCCGACCACGTGCAATCTGACCGCCGGTTCCATCGATCTGCCATCCCTGCCAGGGAACAACTCGAATATGGTTGTCATTGGCAGTGTCACTTGAGGTGAAAATTGATCCGAAGAACAGATAGTCGTCAGTAGCGTTTACGGTCACCTGACTCGTTCCAGAAGTATGACTGAATGCAGAGCTCACATCATTAAGTGTGTCGAAAATAATCGGAGTGGTTGCAGCATTGTTGACTTCCTGACTCGCTCCATGAAGCAGCGAAATACTCTTCGCGGTAAAGGGGAGTTTCACAATCGTCAGAGCTGTTTCATTTCCCTGAATGGTCGAGGCAAAGCCTCCGGTCTCCATCTTCAATTCCACATTTAGAATTTGACCGGGAGTTGCAGAAACCAATGTCCCGATCGCTGTCACACCACTCTGGGTATCCTCACCATTTCCTTCTCCCCGGAGATAAGTCGTGGTTTTTGAGCCTTCGACCTCAGCTCCATCTAGGGTCAAGCGTTGCTGGTAATTTGTCCGAGTGTTGTTGGCATCCCCTTTCTCTATGCGAGTGTTGGCAAAAACGAGATAAAGTCCTGCTTCGTTGAGCGTGACGTCGCTGGCACCAGCCGTAAAAGAAAAAGCCGTGCCCAACGAACTGCTTGCGGCGATTTGATCGTAGGCCACATCAACGGCAGTCGTCCCGACGGTCCCAGCTTGATTTGAAGAGCGCTGCACACTCAGGAAATCCCAATTATCGTCGAGTTTGAGTAATTGAACCGCCGTCCCATTCGCAAACCGGGCCGGAACTACTGTCGTCACGCTGTTATCGTCCGAACGTCGGCTTTGAAGAGTCAGAATATCATCGTCATTCGCAACGGTGATGATCCCTCCACCTGACATCACGGTTGCATTAGCAGCGGATTGCCTCCGGATATATCCTTGAGAGCGCCCAATCGCCAATTCAGTACCTGCGAGAGTCAAATTCGTCAGAATTTCTGCCCGGGTAGTGCCCGCCGCAGCATCAAATCGGGCATCATACATCACCAAATGACGTCCGGCACTCAGGGCAATCTGCGTGGCATCTCCTCCGGAAGGATTCAACTCGTAGGAACCTTCCACCAAAACACCTGTGTCAAAATCGTGAGTCAGAGTCGGCCCGAAAAGTCCATCTCCCAATGCCCGTGTCAATGGCTCGCCTCCACCAGCTTCGATGATGATTGCTTGATCACCAAAGGTTCCGCCAGGCGTGACCGCTCCGGGAGTGGTCGTGATGGCCATTGCCGAGGCAAGAGTGAAACTCAGCGCAAATCTTCGGGATATTCTATGTGTCTTCATCGTATGGTTCGTTCTTTGTCATTCGGTCGGGAGCCATCCGTTCCGAAGTCTTCATCCGACCAATATGAAGATCGTTCAAATTCCGTCAATCTGATTTCACCACCTGCCCAAATTCGAATAATTCCAACCATCCAAAACAATTTCAATCATCCAAAATAATTTCACAAATCTGAAATTGAGTGACAGCCCGCATTATGAAAATGCCGTATTTCCTCACTCAAAAAATGAATTCCTTCAAGTTCCCGCTGACCTGTCTCTTCAAGGCAGACTCCGCAATGCCTAAAAATATTGTCAAAATAAAGGCCTTCACCAAAAGGGCCCATATCTCTCTTCTATCACAGAAGAAGCAACTCAATACTCTTCCCAATTGGAGGCTCTAATTCACGACTCTTACTCTTAAGAAGACCTTGTCCGAGTTCCCAATCGTAACGAGCGGAAAGTTCCCGGAGTCCGTCTCCGTAGCCGGAGCATCGGCCGCCGAAACCGTTCCACCCAAGGCCGTCCAGATATTCATATCGGTCGAGAACTCAAGCTGATAGGTTTTTCCGGGAACGCTCCTCCAGATCAGGCTCCCCAAGGTGTCAGTCAAAGTGTAACTGGTCACTTCCAGAAGCGAGCTGGAATCATTGGCCGCAGTTCCCGCAAGGAACTCTGCAAGGTTTGTCCGCCCGTCTCCATCAAGATCAAGATCGCGGTCGGAAGCATCAATTGGGTTGAGGCCGTTGGCGATTTCGTAATCATTGGACATCCCGTCTTCGTCGGTATCGCCAAGGATGTTCTCGGTTGAGAAAGTCACGTCACTCATCTCAAATTGCTCCCCACCACTCACGCCGTCTCCACTGATCACGAGGGTCACATCGTCGACTTCCGCGGGAATCACGGCTGACATGATAAACAAATTATTCAGCAGGGCTTCGACGCCCAGTCCTTCGGGATTGAATTCATCCCGATTAGCATGTGCGCCATAATCCTCCCCTGCCGTCGCATAAACGCTTACCCCGTCTGCCAGATCCGTTCCTGCAGCGCCCTGATATCCATTAAGAAATCCATTAACCGGACCATTGGCTCCATTCAAAGTCCCTGTCGTTGATGCTCCTCCATTCCCGATATCAAGTGAAGAAATGAGGTTCGCCGCCACAAGGGAACCATCGATGGTATAAATCAGCTGGGCACGGAAACGATCTCCCGGCTCGAAGTTCGAAGTGGTGCTGGTTTCAGTCGCCCGGAATCTGGCGCTAAAGAAGACTTCCCCCAATGTCGACAGATCGAGCGTTTCCGAGGTCACCGTCCGAAGAACCGTTCCTCCGTTGGAGAGAGTAAGAGTTCTTTCCACAGCATTATTGACCCACTGCGGAGCGGGATCAATTGCCAAGTTAGTTCCGACATCTTCCAGGGTCCCTGACAAATCGCTCTGCCCAATGAGATAACGATTTGGCACCTGCACCGTCACAGTCTGTCTCGCCAGAGAGTAGCTGATATCAGCAAGATCAAAGGTAATCGACCCTGGAGTCAGGGGAGCAGGAACAGTGAAAGTCACCACCCCGAAGTCTCCGGATGCCGGGGAAATTTCTCCGTTACTCAGATCCCAACCTGGCCCACCGTTCGCCCCGGTAATTTCAAGATCGAAGGTAAGGGTGTCATCATCGAATCCCGGCCCATTTTCCACGCGGGTAACATTGGTCGGTCCGATCACAACAATGTTGGGGAGAGCCAAATCCAAAACCACGCTGGCAGTCTTCGACGGATCAAGGGCATCCGTCACCGTCACGGTGTAAGGAGCGGCGAAGGGAAGGAAGGGTCCGAACATTACCGGCTTGGCATCGGGGTACAACCCCGCATTCGGATTGTCTGGAGAGGTCCACCCGGTGCTCGCCCCCAGATTCACGCTGGTAATAAAGAGAGGTGCGGAAAATGTGTCGTCAGCCGGATTCGGCGTCCCTTGGTTATTAAAAATAGCAGGCCCGTTATAGGCCTGCAATTCAGGAGCCGCCTGGGAGAGCTTGAGATCCCTTACGGTAAAGGTCTCGTTACCCGAATTATTGATTCCCTCAAAAACCAACTGGGCGGAATTGACACTCGCTGGAATAACGTGGTCCAGTATGTGGTTATATGTCCCGGCGCTCGGTGCCAGTTCATCAGCTGAAAGAATCCCGTCGACCGTAATAATATCGTGTCTGGAAATTAGGTTAATCGGATTTTCGGTTTCACCATCAAAGATAAGATAAGCGACAAACTCATCCGTTTCCTCAGTCCCGGTCGATCCATCATCAACTTGAAGAGTTCCCGAAAACTGCACATCCGCCTGTCCGGTAAGATCAATCAAAGCTGATGACATCACAAAACGTGATCCGTCTCCGCCAGGCCGGTTCATCACTGCAGTGCGAGCGGCATCGTCAAAAGTCCATCCGGGAACACTGATTATTCCAGAAGTTGACACGGGCAGGTTTGTTCCCGCCAAATCATCAGAAAGAACAATTCGCTGCGGAACTACCAAAACCGCCGAAGTGCAATTCGCATCACTCTGATCAGCGAATTCCAGCTCAAGCGTTCCACTTGCAAACTCCGCGAGGGGAATTCCCGTGAAATTCACTGGCACATCATAAGCACCGGTTTGCCCCAGGAGCGAACTCCCAACCGGTCCGGTCACGACCCAGCCTGCGCCGCCCTCCCCTTCTAAAGAAACCGTCAAATTAACTCCAAAAGTATCGTCGGAGGGGTCACTCGCTGTCCCCTGAAAATCGCGGGTCGAGCTGGAAGCTCCTGCCGTAATAAAGCAATCCACCACTTCCGTCTGCAACTGAAGCGCCATGAAAAGATCCGAGCTGGCGGAACTCGAATTATGCACTGACACTGCAAGCGTGTGCGTCCCCGGAGTCAAACGTTCAATCGATTTTATCAAGGTCGCATTTCCTGCGATCGCGGGAGTGACTACCGCATTCCCCCCCGTCGTTGAGCCCTCGGGAAGCGAAAGCTCTGCCCTCCGGATCTGCGACTCCGAATTAGCCGTTCCAGCGGCTCCCTGCGCATAACTATCAGCCGCTGCTGTCACCATATTCACCCGCATTACCAATTCGCCATCCAGATAAACGAACCCTCCGTCATCAAAAATGTAGCGAATCACCGGATTTACATAAAAATTCCCATCATCCGGCACCGTGAAGGTCGTTCGAAAATACCCCGTCCAGCGCTGACCGCTTGGCGGACCCTCGATGTTGGTTCCAAACGCCGTAAATTCGGGCGGTGCCGGAAGACCATCTGTAAAATAGGTAATCCCGCCGTATCCCAGCGGTCCAGCTCCCGATCCTGCATCAAATTCCGCTCCCCTGGTTGTAAATGAAGGCCCGCCATAACTAGCATCAAATTCCGCCGCTCCCGCAAACCAAGGCGTCGTGTCATCCGGATGAGGAGTCGTCGTTCCCGATCCTGTTGGAAGAACACCCGTATTAGGATGCATGTAATTCCAGTTCTGATTCCAATCGACCAAACTGTTTTGGGCTAGGAGAGATGCGAAAAATTGGGAGCCAATCGATATGGCAAACAAGGCGGGGGCTTTGAGCTTCATCACGTTAAGTAAGATTTTGGGGCTAGGAGTCGCTTTTCGGAATAAATTCGACAATCTATGAAAGTCACTTTGAACACGATTTCCACCGTCTGACCATGCCAATTTAAAAAAGCTGACGGGAATTTCTTCTTTTCCCGTCATCCCTCTAAATTCCTGCTGAAATAATCAGAGGCCATTTGCTCTCCAGCCCGAATTCGTCCAGCACCTGACTTCCTGTCGCCGATCGTCCCGCCATCGGGCTACCGACTCTCTTTCTCCGCTTCGAGCTGAACTAGTGGAAGAACAATGGGCGGAATTCGTATTGGTATGCCATGTTCCGTCTCCTCATTATTTTCACCCTCTCCTACTCCCAACTTTCCGCCCGCACCTGGACCAAGGGCACTACCGTCAACTGGGTCATCAAAAACCCCAAGGCCGTCGCCGTTTTCAATCAATCCACCGGCGAGAAAATCGGGGACCTCACCAAAGGCAAACTTTCCAAAAAGGTCGCAAACTTCCAGCTCCTCAACTACGTCATCCACGACGCCTCCGGCAACGACCTCGAAACCGGATCCACCAAAGTCGAGCACTACGACTACACTGCTGATTCCCTCCCTCAGGAAGTTCCCAAAGGCAAAGTCACTCAACACAGCTGGAACAAGAGCACCATCTATCCCGGCACCACCCGTGACTATCTCGTCTACGTCCCGGCCCAATATGACGCCTCAAAGCCAGCCGCCCTCATGGTCTTTCAAGACGGACTCCGTCACGCCGCTCCCGACGGTCCACTCCGCGCCACCACCGTCTTCGACAACCTCATCGCTAAAGGCGACATGCCCGTCACCATCGGTCTCTTCATCAACCCCGGTCGCCTCGCCAAACAAGAGCCCGGCGAAAAACCACGCAACCGTAGCGTCGAATACGACTCCCTCGGCGACGCCTACGCCCAGTTCCTCACCGAAGAAATTCTTCCCGAAGTCAAGAAGAGCTACAACATCAGCGAAGACCCCAAGATGCGCGGCATCGCCGGTGGTTCCTCCGGTGGAATCTGTGCTTGGACGGTCTGCTGGGAGAAGCCCGACTCCTTCCGCAAGGCCCTCATCTGGGTCGGCACCTTCGTCGACATCCGCGGCGGCAATGCCTACCCCTCCCTCGTCCGCAAGACCGACAAGAAGCCCATCCGCGCCTACCTCCTCGCCGGAGAAAACGACCTCGACAACAAATACGGCAACTGGCCCCTCGCCAACAAACAGATGGCCTCGTCTCTGAAGTTCAAAGACTACGACCACCACTTCGAATACGGCCAATGCTTCCACGGCTCCAAAGCTGCCGGCGCCCAACTCCCCGAAATGCTCCGCTGGCTCTGGCGAGATTGGAGAAAGTAGCAGAGGCTCTTCAATCTCTGATACTTTTACCGGCTCTCGGACTCGCTCTATCGATATCCCAAAATCCCTGACAGTCGCTCAAATTCCCGAGCGCTGTCACTGTGGTTTCTCTACTACTAAATCTATCGATTGAGAGCGCTAACTTCTGGATAGGGCATCGCTTGCAAGACCGGGAAGGTTACAAGGAAATCCCTGACACTAACAATCTACCAAGAGTCTCCATCCAAGCGGCGAGGCGCCTCGACTCCTCATAATAACCTACGCTAATCAGCGTAATTTTCGGATAAAAACACCTGCAACCAAGGCCTACTTGATTAATCCTCGAAGCTTCTTACTCAGCCTGTCCACGACCTTGGCGTTTTCCTTCGCGACATTCTTCGTCTCGTCCGGATCGCTCTTGTGATCGTAGAGCTCCACGAAGATCGGCTTGGATTTCTTATCACGATAATCGCGCCATTCGATGTAGCGGTAGCGATCGGTGCGGAGGGAGTATCCCATGAGGTGATTCTCAAATAGATCGCGGTCCCACTTGTCACCCATCTGCTTAATGATGCGGGCCTCTACTTCCGTGATGAGCGGACCAAAGAAGGTCTCGCGCATTGCCGGAGCCAAGGGATTCGCTGCCCACTCCCGAAGCGCGGGATTGGGATACTGACTGAGGGCGAAATCCTTCACGCTCGCCTCGGGATTATCGAGAAGAGGCACAAGGGATTTCCCTTCGATGTGCTTGGGCGCGGGCACTCCGGCGAGGTCGCAAAGAGTGGGATACATATCGAGCAACTCAACGAGCGCCTCACTCTTCTTGCCGACCGCCTTGTCCTTGCCGGGAGCTTGAATAATGAAGGGCACCCGGGTAGAAATTTCATAGTTCGTCGCCTTCCCCCACACACCCATGTCACCGAGATGCCAGCCGTGGTCACCCCAGAGCATGATGATAGTATTCTCGCGCTCACCCGACTTATCGAGTTCGTCGAGGACCAAGCCAATCTGCGCATCGACATATGACGCGCAAGCCAAGTAGGCGTGCATCAAGGTGCGTGAAAGCTCCGGCCCGATATCGCCGGTCTTGGGAATGCCGTGACGCACCCGCAACTCAAAGCTGGCATGCAACCCTGTAGCCGCTCCCCCTTCCGGTGGATTGGAATGCTTGGCATCGGAAATCTTTTCGCGATCATAGAGATCCCAGTATTTCTTGGGTGCGATGAAATGAAGGTGTGGCTTTGAAAACCCAAGACCGACGAACAGAGGCTGGTTGGGCTTATTTTCGAAGTGCTGTTTCATCGTGGCAACGGCAAGGCGCGCCGAGTGTCCATCGACAAAGGAATGGTCCGGAACATCTGCGGCCTCATATGCCGGACCACTGGCAGTCAGCCCACCAATCTTGGTGGGTCCATATTTTTCAAGCAAACGCTTGCGATTATCACGCTGAATATTGCGATTTCCCTCCAACCCATATCCGCCGGGAATAGGTTTCGTTTTGACCAACTTGTGCGCCGGCCCCCGCGACCAGGACTTCTCTTTGTCGTTAAACTTCCCATGGTAAATTTTTCCCATGTTCACCGTTTCGTAGCCATGCTTACGAAAGTGCTGCGGCAAAGTTGCGATGTCGGGGTTGGCATCGCGGAAGTAGGTGTAATTCTCGATCACGCCATTCGTATCCGGACGGGTCCCGGTCATGATTGAGGCCCTTGACGGCGAACAAATCGCCTGCTGGCAGTAGGCCCGGTTGAAGAGCAATCCCTTTGTGGCGAGCGTGTCGATATTAGGTGTAATCGCGATCGGCGAACCATAACATCCCATCTCGGGGCGCATGTCATCGATCGCAATGAAAAGAATGTTGGGCTTCTTGGCAGCAAGCGAAGCAGCCGCCAAGCCGAAGATCAGAAGAGTGAGTTTTTTCATGAAGAGATTCTATTTTTTGAGTAGGGGCGACCCCACCAATTCGAAGTGACCCACAAAAACCAGCTTTCCCTGGGACGCATTGGTGAAGAAAATGTTCTCCCGATTGTATTGCGACGGAACTCTCCTCTTCCACTCACCATGGTGATCGCCATCCTCACCAAGATTTGGACTCTCTTGGGATCGGTCAGCGGTGAGTTTAACGGTGGAACTCTCAACCTCAAGAAGTGGAATATCTCCCTGATTGCCCTGTTCAAACAAGGGCAGTGCTTCTCCGACAAGGAGACCCGGCAGAACCAGAGCGCTACGCAAGAACATCACTAATAACATGGCCATGCACGTTGGTGAGACGACGCTCAAGGCCGTTGTGGTAGTATGAGAGTCGCTCGTGATCGAGGCCGAGAAGATGAAGAATCGTGGCGTTGAAATCATAGACCGAGGTCGGATCTTTCTCAGCCTTGGCTCCGAAGCGATCCGATGTTCCATAGGAATACCCCTTCTTCACGCCGGCCCCCGCGAGGAAGCAGGTGAAGGCATCAGGGTTGTGATCACGCCCAGTGCCATTGCCCTGTAAGAAAGGCATGCGTCCGAACTCGGTCGCCCAAACAACCAGGGTATCATCAAGCATGCCACGACGTTTCATGTCGTGAATCAAGGCCGCCGTCGGCTGGTCCATGATCTCGGCCTGCATGGCATGCGTTTCGGAAATCTTGGAATGAGAATCCCAATTCGTGATGCCATTTCCTCCGGCAGGGTCGGAGCCATTGAAGAGCTGCACCACGCGCACGCCTTTTTCGAGAAGCTTGCGGGCGAGAATACAGTTCTTGGCATACTCACGCTTAAGTTCGGTTCCGGTATCCGTTCCGTATTCCTTGTGGATTGATTCCGGTTCGCCGGAAAGATCCATCATATCGGGAACAGAAACCTGCATCTGTCCCGCCAATTCATAACTAGCAATCCGCGCGGCAAGATCAGCGTCGCCCGGATAGCGATCAAGATGCTTGCCATTGAGACGCTTCAAGTATTCCGCGGTCGCCCGATCATCAGCGGCGGAATACCCCTTGGGACGACGCAAGTTCGCCGGGGGATTCTTGGCATTAAAATCCGTCCCCTGAAAAGCGGCTGGAAGGAAACCATTTCCAAAATTGTTCTTTCCGGATCGCGCCAAACCACGCGGATCATTGATCGCCACGAAGGCCGGGAGATCTTGATTCTCCGAACCCAGCGCATAAGTCACCCAGGCACCGAATGAAGGAAAACCCTCCATCGTAAACCCAGTGTTCATGAAGTTCTCGCCCTGCGGGTGTGCGCTTGTCTGCGTGTGCAGTGAGTGGATAAAACAAAACTCATCGGCATGGGAACCGAGGTTCGGTAAAAGGTCCGAGATCATTTTCCCGCACTCCCCACGCGGTTTAAAATCCCAAAACGGCTTCGCGATATTTCCCGTCGGCCCCTCGAAGGTCACCGCGGGAATTCCCGGCGGCTTCTGCCCGTGAAATTTATAGAGGTCTGGTTTGTAGTCGAAGGTGTCGACGTGACTCACCGCACCTGGACAATAGATCACAAGGACTTTCTTAGCTTGGGCCTCAAAGTGACTGGGCCTCCTCACGTAGGGATTATCGGGATCAATTTCCGGGCGAATGGGTGTCTTTCCAGTGAAGTTTAGCGGATCGTCCTCCGCCTCCGCTCCAAGAAGTTGCGCCAGCCCAAGGCCGCCCAAAGAAAAGGCCGTGTTGCGCATGAAGCCACGACGATCGAGTAAGTTGCGGCCGAAAGGAGAAAGATGTTCTGGATTCATGGTCAAGAGATCTACGGAAGGTAGGCAAATTCATTTGAGTTAATCAAACTACGACAGACAATCGCGAGGCTATTGGATTTTGAGATTTCGAGACCAGCCTTCAGTTCGTCGACACCGGGCTGACGGCCCAAGACCAATTCAAAGGCCCGCTGAATGGCCTTTCCAGCGTCGCCACCAGCTTCCTTGGCCGCACGCTCTGCGATCAACTCAGACTGCTCCACAACAAAGTCGCTGTTGAGCAGATTGAGAGCTTGTAGCGGGGTGGTAGATACCGGGCGCTTGGCCCTTACTTGCCCGCAGTCAGGAAAATCGAAGGCTGTAAAGATACGATCATCAACCCGTCGCATGCGTTCCTGATAGAGCAAGCGACGCCAGGTGTCCGCCCCGTGGTTATCCGTGACCTCCCACTGGGCGTAAGTCTTTTTGACATTATGGATGCGGTAGGAACGGCCACCGATCGAACGGTCAAGCTTCCCCGAAGCCTGCAAAATGCTATCGCGAATCACTTCCGCTTCCACTCTCTGCGGCGGATAGCGCCAGAGTAATGTCGACCCTGCATCCTTCTCCATTCCCCGGCTCCCAGGGAGACTGGATCTCTTAAAGGCATCCGACATCACGAGAAGCCTAATCATCGACTTCATGGACCACTTTTCCTTCACGAATTCCGAAGCCATCCAATCGAGCAATTCGGGATTACTCGGAGGAGCTCCAGCGAGACCGAAGTCACTTCCGGTCGGGACAATACCGGAGCCAAAAAGATGATGCCAAATCCGATTCACCATCACTCGCGAAGTGAGAGGGTTTTTTAGGTCAACGAGCCACTTCGCAAAGGCCATCCGACGCTTGGAATCAGGCGTGTTGGAATCAAGTCCCAGATCGCCGTCGAGAATCTTAAAGCTCGCGGGAGGGACTTCATCACGCGCGCTTTCGGGACTGCCGCGATGAAATACTTTCGTCACTCCCGGCTTCTTAAAGCGACCAATGAAGGAATGACGCGGACCTTCTTCCGCCAGTGATTCAATATGCTTGTGCAAGCTCTGCGACGCGGTTCTGGCCACGCCATTCTTCTTCAAGACATTTCGAGCCTTCATCGAGCCACCCAACTCCTGCCAGCTGCCGTCCTCTTGCTTCGCAAGAATTCGGAAGGTGGGAAACTTCCCATTGGGGCCGCTGGTGAGATAATCCGTCTCGAAATAATACTCTCGATTTGAACTAAAGCGAAAACGGTTCACTTCCTGCGCCTCCTTAAAATTAATTTCCACCCAGGGCTTCTTCTTTCCACCCTTGGGCGCAAGGCCTTTCCACCCCATCGTGCCATACTCGCCGTCATTAGCCTTCCAGACTTTGCTTCCTTCAGTGATCAATTCGGGGTCTTCCACCAGAGTCGCGCCCTCGGAAGCGAGCGCAAGGTTCTTGCGATGATCTTGCGGACCAAAAACCTCCAGTTCATCGATAAAGACCTTGGGCCAATCAAACTCCACCCGCAGAGCCGTCGTCTTGGTCCGGGGGAAGACAAGGTCGCTGTAGCCACCCCAATTCTCCTCCCAGAACCCAAGTTCCTTCCGCAGGATATTGCGTTCCGAATTTAGCCGAGGATAAAGCTCCTGCGCTTTCTTACGACGCGGATGATCCTCAGAGAACTCCGGATAGCGTCCCCCAAACTCCACTCCCTGAAAAACCGCCGTCAGTGAATAATAATCCTGAATCGAAATCGGATCAAATTTATGATTGTGACACCGAGCGCAGCTCACCGTCACTCCCAGCATCGACGCTCCCACTGTCTGCATAATCTCATCCATCCGGTCGGCCCGGGCCTGACGAATGGCAGTGGGCTCGCGGCCCACCGTGGCTGCCGGAACATGCGGGCCGGCGACGAGAAACCCGGTGGCCTCCCCCACTCCCAGCTGATCTCCCGCCAACTGCTCGGTCACGAATTGATCATAGGGCACGTCATTGTTGAAAGCCCTCACCACATAATCTCGATAAATCCACGCACCCTTGCGATAGAGATTGGACTCCGATCCATTGGTCTCGGCCCAACGTATCACATCCAGCCAATGCTGTGCCCAGCGCTCGCCGAAATGAGGCGATGCCAGCAAACGATCGACCAGAGCCTCATACGCCCGCTGGGAATTTTGCGCTGAAGCCTTTTCGAAATCACTCACTTCCTCCGCAGTAGGCGGCAATCCCGTAAGCACAATACTCACCCGGCGAATCAACTCTCTCGGCGACGCCATTTTGTTCGGAGTCAACTCAGCCTCTTTGAGCGCCTTATTTAGAAATCCATCTACCGGGTTAATCGTGCCCTCCGGCACCTCGGGCCGAACCACCGGCTGGAAGGACCAATGATCCGTGCCTTCCTCTTCGACAACCGCATTCATCTGCCCGGGCCACTCAGCCCCCTCCTCGATCCATTTCGAAATCAAGGCGATCTGAGCCGAGTTCAGCGGATCTCCTTTCGGCGGCATCGCCATGTCGGAATCTTCATCCGAAATGACCTCGATGAGAAAACTCTTCTTGGGATCGCTTGGCACAATCGCCGGCAGTCCGGAATCCCCGCCCCTTAGCATCACCGCCCGCTGATCCAAGCGCAACTCCGACTTCTGCTTATCCGGTCCGTGACACTTGATGCAGCGCTCCTCGAAGATCGGTTTAATCTCCTTCTCGAAGTCGACCTTTTCTCCAATCGCGGGAGAAACCAAACAACACGCCAACAAAAGGCTGTGATAAGATCGTTCCATCATGCTAATACTACCGCCAAGCCCTATCCTAACGCAATTTTTTCCAAAAATCGGAAATTTTGCCATCCGAATTCTCAGGACTTGGGCAGAGCGTAGATTTTCAAGTCATCGATGATCGCTTTCTTGGGAACGGCAACCCGCAAAAGACGTTTGGTCGGATGCGCAATACCTTCCGACGAAAATGAGCCAACCTCTTTTTCGTTGATGGTCACGCTCATCGTATCACCCATAATCAAAACACTCAGCGAGTGCCACTTTCCGGCCTCCAGCGGATTAGGAAAACGCTTTGTCTTGTTTTTTAACAAGGCCTTGTGCTCCGGCGTGCTCTTCTTCGCTTTCCGAGCATCGTAAATCTCCTTGTTCATCATTCCGGTCTTCATGTCGTTGATCTGCACACTCTTCGGGTTGATCTTCACCATACAAAGATGCCCTGCGTGCACTTCCTTAAATTTTAAGTCAGCAAAATTGAGCCCCAGACTATCCGCCTCGGTCGGCAGCATGAACTTCACCGTCACCTTGCCATCCTGAAACTCCGCCGGATGCACTACCGACACGGCGTGATCCGCTTCCGGATGAAAAGTAATGTGCATCGCGCCGTCTTTCAGATCGACCTGCTTGTTCCCTTTCGCCCGCTTTGCGCTATTGGATTTCCATCCCTTCCCAATTTCCTCCTTCGAATCATCCGACTCGTTTCGCTCGAACTGATCTTCGAAAAGAAGAATTTCTTTTGGGGCGGCAAAAGCGGTCACGCTTGTCGCAAGCATGGCAAAGAAGGAGAGAGTTGGTTTCATAGACAACTCCATATGCCCTCCAACAGGCCCACCCTGACAACTATTTTCTCCCTGATCGTAAAAGAGACGTAATCAGCTATCGACCTAAAAGAAACTCCGAATCGAATTCACACTGTGCGCAAATCGCCCCACCTCGTTCACCCCGTCAACGACCGGCTTCCCCGGATAATCGGAAGCGCAGGAAGCCAAAGAAAAAAACCCAAGGATCAACAACAAAAATCGAACTCTATTCATTTCGATAACTAAAAACAGGAATTCCAACGATTGGAAATCAAAACCCGAATTTATGGCAATCTCCTAAATCGATAAAACCGGCGGGTCTCAGAAAGCAC
Source organism: Akkermansiaceae bacterium (assembly GCA_029253285.1). Classification (GTDB taxonomy): domain Bacteria; phylum Verrucomicrobiota; class Verrucomicrobiia; order Verrucomicrobiales; family Akkermansiaceae; genus SW10. Next base: position 53,428 of record JAQWZU010000067.1, read on the forward strand.
ATCGGTAAGAGGAAGCGTCGTGCTGTCAGCCAAGACCGGCGAACCCAGCGCCTCCCAGTTCTCCAAATTCCCACTTACCTCAGCTTCGTAGAGAAATCCCGGTTCGGCGATGACCGAAAAGGTGATGAGATTCCCGTCGATTGAATAGGTCGCACTTGGATCAACCGCAACCCGACCATTGGCAGCACCAGGACTCGGGAAAGCAAGGGCGGCAATTTCACCCTCCGAAAGCCCCATCGTCTTATCCGGTGACTGACGACCAAAATCCACCCGATCAATCAACGAGCCATCGGGAGCGGAAAGCAAAATACTCTCTCCATCGACACCCAACTTAAAGGGCACATGAAGATCCGGACGGGCAGACAAATCATTCTGCAAGATCTCATCATCAGCCCAGACCCTTAAATACCCTTCACCGGGAATATTGAAGCCGTCGGGAATCTGAAACTTAAAAAGATCAGCGGGATCATCACTCAAAAACCACCCCGAAAGATCCGCCGCTGACAGCCCGGGGTTTGCCAACTCAATCCAGTCGTCGAACCGGTCATCCACAGGATCGGCAACCGCACTTTGATTGGAAGCCATCCATTCGTTAATGACAAGGCTCGGCCAGCTTTCCACCCCGGTGTAGGTGAGAGTCAGCACCTCACTGGCGATTTCCATCCCCTCCAAATCGAGAGCCCGAATCAGAAGCAGATTCTCTCCCGGTTGCAGCACAAAAGGAGCAGACCAATCACCCACCGAAATCCAATCCAGGTTGAGCGGGATGCCATTCACGTCGATCATCACCGCTCCCACCGGAGCTCTCCCCGACAAGGTGATGGTCTGCTCGGAGACCGATGAACCATCCGTTGGCGAAACAAGCTGGAAGGGTTCATTGACCGCATTGAGCTGAGGAAGAATGAAGGCTGCTCTCTGATCGATCCAGTTGGGAACCGAAAGACTGTAAGGTCCACTCGGAGAGAACGGAGAAGTAAACCCAAGCCCTGCATCCGCGTAAGCCGCTCGCTTCTTCTCGAGAGTTGGCGTCACTCCGGCACCCGAAAAGAAATTCCCGAACGATTCTTCCATCGTCCGCCAATAGGCCCTTACAAATGTCGGATTGTCGTACATCCGTCTTAGGTTGGCATCCACATTCGAAGGAAATAGTCCTTGGTTCACCGGATCGTTAAAGACCCCCAAACCGACATCAAAATCCCAAGTGAACTGCACCCATTTTCCTCCGTCGGGTTTATACAAATAGGTATTTTTCCAGTTGGTATTCCCAAAGGCATCCCAGAACGAAGCAAGATCAATCAAGGCCCAGGTCCGCATCCAGTTTTCCATGTCGATGATCTCGAGCAGATTCTTCTCATAGTCTGGTCCGGAGTCATCGGCCCGCGTCACCAAATCAATAATGCTTGTATCATCAAGACGGGTCCGGCTCCCCCGGGCCCGGGCGCCGGTGGTCCAGCGGTAGCGCGCCGCGCGGGTCTCTCCATCCGCTTCAAAAACATCGATGACATTTCGCACAAAGGGACGAGCCCGCACTCCGCTGTCACTCGTTTCGTTGTCATTACTCGTCTTGAAAAGCTCTCCCTTGTCTCCGGGGTAGTGGGAATTGGCCAACACTCCGTCAGGCTGCTCGGCATCGTGATAAATCGTGCGACGACGAATGCCGTTCATGTAGAGATAGACGTCCCGACGATGCAAGGTGGGCAGCTTCAATCGATCCGCAAACCAATGCATCAATTGTTCCCGCTGATTCGTGACGTCCCGCACCGGGTAATCGAGCGTCAGCTTATCCGCCCCCAAAAATTCATCGCCCTCGGGCAATGTCACATCATAGGAAACCGAGCCGCTCGTTGGGAAACTGTGCGAGTCTTTATTGCCTCCATAAAATGCACCTGCATCATAAATTGCCCGAGCTCCATTATAAACAAAAGTAATCGGAAACGGATCATTGCTCCTGAAGGGCTGGGCATCCCATTCACTCAGGGAAGCCTCCGTAATCCACATGCGATAGGTTCCAAACCCTTCCCCATTGTCGGGCTCACCAACCCGAGCCAAGGCCTCACGGTCGGGCGGATAAGACGCACTCGCCGAGAGTGCATCGTCGGAAAGAACTTTAAACGCCACCAGCGAACCACTTGCCTGCCCCGGAATTGAGGCAGAATAAATCCCATCTCCCGGCGTTAAATCCGCGCCCGTTCCGTCATCGTTCATTGGCAAATCAGCCGTGGAGGAAGAGGGATCAATCCGGTAACGCAAAGTCACCGCTCCGATCCCATCGAAATCAGAAACCTGCGCATAAACATGAATATCCTCACCTGCCGCAGGGAGAATTGGTCGATGACTCAGCTCCTCAATCTGTGGCCCCGCATTAGTCACCGCCTGACTATTCACCGCCCCAGGCGTTCCCAGGTTAGCGGGAACATCCAGCTGACCCGCCGCCTCCAACCAATTGCCGCGAAAGCGCAGGATAAACTCAGGATGCCCCGCCAACCAACGAACCCTGGCTCGCAGGGTCGCCTTCGATCCCGATGACAAAGTCTGGGAAAGAACAGTACGCGCCCGATTCGGACCAGGGTCTCCCCGACGACTTGCCACCAACTTCAATGAATTCGATCCCTCAAAGGACTCTCCCGTTTCCAGCTGTGATCGCCTTTGGTTCCCTTGAAAAAACCACCCCGAGGTTCCACTTTCAAAATCTCCATTCGCCAAAATGTTGGATCCACCGTCGGGAATCACTTCGACTTGATCGACCAGAGCCTCACCCGGCCCCAATAAAAACATCTGCACCTGATCCGCCGGCGCGGCGCTGTTTCCATGAGCCAGGGTTCCGTTGAATTCAACCGTGGTCCATCCCGCTTTGGCCGACTCATCACTATCGACCCAATTCGATGCCCCAAACGAGCCCGCTCCGGAATCCCTTCTTTCCAGAGTTGCCCCGCGTCCGTCCGAGAATCGATGCCAGCGATCAGAGTCGCGGTAGCTCACCTCATCCTCAACTACCAAAAAGCCATCTTCCCAGCGGGACAATGCCACTCTCTCACCAGCATCAGAAAGCATCCCTTCGTAATCTCCTACCACTGAATTGGCATCCAGTCCGGGATGATTGGCCAAAGTTCGAGCCCGATCTTTCGCGATCACCAGAAATCCACCGGCGAGAATCTGCGTTCCGTTGGGAATCACAAAATCAATCCCATCGGTAAAAGTCCATCCACTCAGATCTCTGGTCAGAAGCCCGGTATTATGAATCTCAATCCATTCGTCCGCATCATCGTGAGTGGGAGGATGAAACATCAGTTCATTGATCACAATCGATGGCTGTGACTGCGGCCGAAGAGGAGCATCGCTGCGCGGTCGCACGAATGGCACGCCGGTCGACGAAGCCGGAACGACCACCGCATCCAGAATCCGCAATCGGTCGGGGTCAGTCAGGTAAACCGCATCGCCTCCCGAACTTAGCGAAAAGCCCAACTCAGATTCCGTATAACGAATCGTCCCGCCAGCCGGGATCGTTGTGGCGGCAGGAATTTCAAAAAGCGCTAAAGAGTCTCGGGCGTCACTCAAGCCACAACCCGAGAGATCAACCGGGTAAGGCGCCCCATTTCGAAGCTCCACAAAATCCTCTGCCGGAGCCTCCGAGTTCGCCAAGACAGAGGAGACAAAGACCTGATCCAAATCGTCGCTCGGAATCGTATCGGAACTTCCCGGCGATCCCCCAATGGCGTGGCTGGCTTCCCACGCGCGAACATCATTTTCACCGTAAGAAGCTCTCGCCAGGATCAGAGAATGCCCCGCTCCATCCGCCGCTGCGGGCCACGAAAATTCATCGTTATAATTAAGCTCCTGCACGATAGCGTCCGATGGCTTGCGCAAACGAATCCTTCCACCTTGATTTGAGAGATTACCCTCCCACGGACCCGCGACTCCCGAGATGACATATTCGCTTTCCACATTTTCGGGGACTCTCGCGACTACCAAGAACCCCTCCCCATGAACCTCCGATCCATTCGGAAAAACGAAATCCACATCCCCGCTCAATCGCCACCCCGAAATATCCTCCGCCCAAGGCTGTGAGTTAAAGAGTTCGATGAATTCCAGTTCCTTCCCGTCACTCCGCTGAGCGGGATGATAAAGCACCTCGGAGATCGTGATTCCGGACCGCCGGGATGATGGCCCCAGCGGCTCATAGCTCAATTCTTCCCGGGTCGGAAACTTCGGAATGTCGATCGTGATTTCCGCAGCCTCGGAATTAACGAAGCCATTCGCATTACTCACCCTCACGGTATAGTCGCCCGCTTGATCCCAGTCCTCGGCATTTAGAGTAAGGCTCTCGAGAGTCGCTCCAGGAATCGCCACTCCATCAAGATACCACTGAAAACTCAATGGATCCGCCCCGACGACTTCCACTTCAATCTTGATTTCATCACCACCGTCCCATGTCGCCGTTGGCTCCGCAGTAATCTCGGGCGGTGCATCAGGATTTACTTCGGAGGCTAACAATCGAAACCCATTGATTGCCGACTGCGGAAGTCCCGCGGTATTCGTCACTTGAAATGCCCCGCTCGCCGTCGTCTCAATCTCGAAAACCATCGCAAAGGAATCATTATCCACCAAGGCATCCTGAAAATTTACTGAAGCCGACACCGGATCGCCCGTTCCCGAGGTTACCGTCCAGACTTTATCCGACGCATTGGACGCCCCCGGATCCCAGGCAAAGAGCACAAACTGATACGAATGATTCGGATTCAAGCCGCTGAAGTCCAAAGTCAGCGCACCTGTGGGCGATGTCGCGATCAACAAATCTTCATACAATCGCTGATAGCTATATCCCGGAGGAGAACCATCCGAACTCCCCCGGTTTCCCGGAACTCCAAATCCCGAGCTCGTAGAGATCGCAACCGTCGTCATCCCTGAAGTCACTCCCGCATCCGTCGTGAAATCCGCCGAAGATTCCGTCCCCGAAAACGCCGAAGGCCAGAGGTCAAACCCCGCTTGATCATCCTGATTAAACTCGATCGACAGGATTTCCACCTGGGCCGTGGCCACGCAAGTGGAAGCCAGTAATCCAAGATATTTTTTCATTCCTAAGCTGCATCGTTGTCAATTCGCCGCTTGGTTCCAATGACAAAACTCTTCCCTTCCTCTCCCGGTAATCTCATGGTTCCGTCGATGGCAATTTCCCGACAGCTTCATTCCGTCGCCGACGCCTTTGGACAGCAAGGCTGGCATTGCGAACCCGTGGAAGGCCGCGAGGTCCTTACCATGACCTTCGAAGCCCACCATACCAGAGTTCATCTGCATGCCCAGGCCTTTCCCAATCTCAACGCCCTGGCTATCGTGGCGGAAAGCCCCATGGTCTTCGATGATCTTCGGCAAAGCTACGCCCTCGAACTCATCATGCGGGCAAACAAACAACTTACCCTGGGCAACTTCGAATACGATCTGGACCGCCAACTTATCATTTTTCGCATCACCAACCTCTTCGACAAGGAGGTTTACGATTCCGACATCATTTCCTCTATGGTCCACTGCGCCATCGCCGAGCTCGATCGCATCGTTCCGCTGGCCAGCGTGATCAACCGCACGGGCGACGATCTCCTCGATGATCTCTCCATTCCTCTTTTATTAGAACGAGAGGATCTTCTCCCACCCGTGCCGGAATACGACGGCTCCGAGGAAGAGGAGCTCTAGAAATGTGAGTTTGTTAGGAAACCCGATGTATTTTTTGGATAAATGCAGGCTTGACGGGCCGCCCCACTACTCCTAGCGTCCCGCCCCCCAGCTGAACCCAGGGGATATTTCCATATGTCGAAACAAATTCGTGGCGTAGACGTCAAAAACGGAGAGACCGTAGATCGCGCTCTCAAAAGACTTAAAACCAAGCTCGATAGCGAAGGTATTCTTGAAGAAATCCGCCGTCGCCGCTCACACGAGAGCACGATTGATCGTAAGATCCGTAAGGCCCGCACCGCTCCAAAGCGCAACAAAGTCCGTTGGAAATTCCAGAGCGAGTCGCAGACCAGGGCTGCTGAGGCCGCTGCTGAATAAATCGACTGAAAAACTTTTAAAGGGTTCACGATGAACGCCCCGGGATCAATTCCCAAGGGCGTTTTTCATTTTTCACGGAAAACTTAAGTGAAACGGGGTCGTTTTTATCACTTGCGCCCTCGCAGAATGCTTCTACTTTCCCGCTGTCATGAAACCTACCATCCTATTTGGAATGATTTGTGCTTTCGGAGCGTGCACCGCGCCCGCTCTCGCTGCACCTGTCGAAGCTGCTGACGCATCTTCAATCTCGGGCTTCTCGGTCTCCTTCTCAGGGGGCGGATGAGGCGCTGCTGCAAAGGCCAGTTCGGCCTTAAAATCGCTTGAAGGCGTAGACAAAGTTCTCCTCTCCGGCACGACTGCGTTTGTCACCGTCAAAGGAGAAACGACACTCTCCCGCACTGCCATTCGCAAAGCATTCGACCCCAAGGGACTCAAGGTCAAGGGACTCAAGAAAGCGTCAATTGCAAAGCCCAAGGAAGCATACCAGCTGGCGATCACCGGCGGCACATGAGCGCAGACCAATGAAAGAGTGCGTGGCACTCTCGAAAAGTTGGACGGTGTCGGTGCAGCCTTCGTAAACCGCGGTCAAGTCATGCTCCTCATGAGCACTGAAGAGACCTACAACGAAGAGGAAATTGCCAAGATCTTGAAACGCTACAAATCGACAGTGAAGTCATCCTCCAAGGTGGCTTCCCCACTCTAGATTTTAAAGAAAGCATTTAACCTAAACCCCCGATGTGCCCGGCACGTCGGGGGTTTTTATTTTTAGCGCAATGCCAGAAAAAGGGTGTGGGTATACCGTTTTGCTTTGGGGTATGCCTTGGCCGGTATTGCCTCCACCTTCGAAAAGACCTGCTTCAGTGATTTGACAAAGCCTGGATCAGGATGGGCCGACCAATAGACGACGCGCCCTCTGGGGCGCAGAGCCGCTCGGGCGATTTCCAGTCCCCGCCGTTTATAAAGACGGGCATTTCCCTTCTGCACCAGCGGATCCGGGCTGTTATCAACGTCGAGTAGGATGACATCATAACGCTCACCTCCCTGCATAATCTTGAAAACATCCTTCAACTGAACGGAAACTCGGGAATCGTCCAACAAGCGTCCGTTAACTTCACCGAGATAGTCACGGTTCCAATCAATCAGCTCCTGCAACAACTCCGCAACCACAATCTCGGAATCCTCCGAAACCAGCTCCAGGACCTTTCGCAGCGTGAATCCGAAGCCCAATCCTCCGATGAGGACTCGCTGGGCCTTTTCCGATGGCTCGCAAGCCAGCTCTGCCATGGTCTGCTCGGAAGACGCCGCCGTGGTGCTCATCAAAGGCACTCCACCAATTTTGAGGAAATGGTGACCGTCATGCTCCTGCAAAACAATGGTCTCACCATCGGGCGAAGTGCTGGTAGCGAGAGTAGTCGTCGGCTTCACGTTCACGAGCAAGCCATGGGTGGCGCGAAAGAAAAAGGACAATTCGGACCGATAAAACGGGTTCGACAAATGAAAGGCATTCGCGAATGCTGTTCGTAAGCAATTCTACGTAATGAACAAACCTGTCATTCTCATCATCTTTCTGGTGCTCGTTGTGCTGCATCAGGATTTCTGGAACTGGGACAACGCCAGTCTCGTCTTCGGCTTCATGCCCGTTGGTCTTTTTTATCACGCCTGCTACTCGCTGGTCGCCGCCCTCTTCTGGGGCCTCGTGATGAAATTCGCCTGGCCCACCGAACTTGAGGAATGGGCCGAAGGAAACTCCAACGATGAGGAGGGCGCAGAATGACTACTGTCATCGTCATCGCGATCTACCTGGGTCTGCTTCTCGGACTGGCCCTGTTTTCCAAAACTCTCTTTCGGGGAACTTCGAAGGACTATTTTGTCGCCAGTCATTCCATTGGCCCCTTCATGCTCCTGATGTCGGTCTTTGGAACCACCATGACTGCGTTTGCCCTTGTAGGCTCGACGGGGAAAGCCTTTAGCAGCGGCATTGGAACCTACGGTCTCATGGCCTCCTCCTCCGGACTCATCCACGCTGCCTGCTTTTTACTTATTGGGATCAAACTCTGGGCCATCGGCAAACGCTATGGCTACGTCACCCAAATCCAGTATTTCCGGGCCCGTTTCGAATCCTCCAAATTCGGCTACCTTCTCTTCCCCATCCTTGTTCTTCTTGTCGTCCCGTATCTCCTGATCGGTGTCGTCGGCGCAGCAAAAACCATCGAAGGAGTCACCAAGGCCAAAGGGCCCAATCCCGGGGTATTCCCGGAATGGACCGCAAATGGCGCCATCCCGCCCTGGTTCACCGGACTCGTCATTTGTATCGTCGTCCTCACTTATATTTTTGCAGGAGGATCCCGGGCCGCAGCCTGGGCCAACACCTTTCAGACCATCGTATTCATGGTAATGGGAGTTCTCGCCTTCTATCTAATCTCGGATAAACTCGGCGGAGTCGGAGCCGCCATTGAACAGGCCAAAGACACTCACAAAGTCCGAACAGTCGATGGACATGTCGGAGTTCCCCCGATGACCTTCCTAACATACATGTTCATCCCTTTGAGTGTGGGGATGTTTCCCCACCTTTTTCAACACTGGCTTACCGCCAAAAGTGCCAAGAGCTTCAAGCTCACCGTGGTCGCCCATCCCATCTGTATCGCCATTGTTTGGGTCCCCTGTGTTCTCATTGGCATCTGGGCTACCGGCCAGCTGCCCGCAGGGACCAATCCCGCCATCGTTCTTTCAATCACGGTCAGCAAACTCATCTCCGACCCCATCATTGTCGGACTGGTAATGGCGGGTATTCTGGCAGCCATCATGTCTTCACTGGACTCCCAGTTCCTCTGTCTGGGCACGATGTTTACCAACGATATCGTTTTGCATAATTCGAAAAAGAAATTCACCGATCGTCAAATCATCTTGATGGCTCGTGGTTTCATCGTTCTCATCGTTCTCCTCATCTATCTCATCGCCCTCTACGAACTCTCGAAAGAAAAGCAGTATATTTTCTCTTTGGCAGTTTGGAGCTTCTCGGGATTTGCCGCACTCACACCACTAATCATCGCCGCGCTTTACTGGAAGCGCGCCACTCTGACTGGAGCATACGCTTGCGTCATCTCAGTCTTTGTGAGCTGGATCACCTTCTTTGCCATGTCAGGATTCGGTGGAGAATACCTGCTGCCGGGGAAAATCGTCCCCGCAGCTGCGATGTGGTTTATCGGAGCCACCGCGATGATCGTTGGCTCACTGCTTTCACCGCCGCCAAGCGAGAAAACCCTCAACAAGTTCTTCGGCTAGGCACCACGAATCACTCACAACTCCAAAGGCCGTCTTCCTCCGGGGAGCCGGTCTTTCTTACTTTCGGGATTCGATGGCTGAGATCGCACGCGTCGCAAGGATCTTAATCTCGTCATCTTGATGATCCGTGTATTTTCCCAGGATCGGGAGACTCTTTCTAGTGCCAATTTTCCGCAGAATCCCCAAGGCTGCCTTTTTCAATTCATCCGGAGATGTCTCAAGGTGATTGGTCAGGCGACTTTCGATCACAGGGCCCAATTTCGCGTAGTATTCCGACCAACGCTCCGGGCTCTTCCCCCACAAGCTATCAATCACCAACGCACTATCTTCCGAGCCATTCTCAAGAAGAAACTCTACCAAGGATGTCGGAATAAAACGACCGATCTTACTCCAGCTGACAACGATACGCCCGACCGTGGTCACTGTCTCCTTGTCATCCTTAGCCCAAATTTGCAGTGCATGGCCAACGTCACCAACTAACTCAACATCACTTTCCTCACGAAGCAGTCGGATCAACTCCTCAATCATCCGGGGCATCTTACGGATCTCAACCCCTTCGGGGGGAGGGCTGGCGAAACGTCCTACCGCCAGCTTTACGCGCCTCAAATTGACGTGATTCAGTTGATCCAGATTCACCAGGAAATAGGACGGTTTGGTAGGATCGGTCATCTGGCGTTGAACCTCCCGACTGGGCTCTGCGAAGATGCTCTTGTCCAATTCCACCTCGATCACTCTAATTTCAGGATGTGTTTTCACCTTCCCGAGAACCTCGCAGTGTTTCACAAAAGACTCAAATCGCTGCACCAACCCCGAGAACACGATAAAGCGATCTTTCCCCCCGTTCCGCTGATAGGCGGCAGGGGCCTCGTTGCTCGGAAGGGATAATTTACGCTGAAGGTACTCCTGAACAACCTGCACATCGTTCTCTTTTATATCCCCAATATAGATGCCGGTCACCATGGCCAACCCATCTTCCCCCTCTTCCTCATTGGCATGTTTTTCGATTTCCCTTTGCATCGGACGATAATCGACCCGCCTCTTTACCACCGATACCTCACCCTCTCCTTGCTCGGGCAAATCTTCGCCGTTTCCGGGAAGCTCATTCTGACTGCCATCGTCAGCCCATTCTCCGGTGGAGGGTATTTTGTGAATGGGCATTACAAAGACGAGAGCAATCAGACAAGCGGTCAGAAATAACGAAAACAGAAAGGACCGAGCCCTCCAGCCCTTGGCTCCAAAAATAATGAGCACAGATGAGCAAAATGCCACAAAGCCCGCCAAAATAAGGCGCTTCGTCATGTCGACATCCTGAAAAACACTTCCCTTTCCAGATCCCAATACGAAAACCAAGGTATAGAGCAGAAAAAACACAATCCCAACCATGACCGCGATTTTTTGCCCCGCAGTTGCAGGCAATACGGCCTCAGCTTCGGTATCCGGAGAATATTCGGCTTGAGCAAAACTAACCTTCTGCACCTTGCGGTGGGGCTTTTTTCCCAAGCGGTCAAGCAGAGCATCGTGATACTCACCCGGATAAAATTTGTCCTTATTCTCGATCACCGTTTCCGGCGAAACCTTGAAGCGCTGATCGCAAGCACCACACTCGACGGTTTTGCCCGTTAAATCTTCATGAACGTGAAATCGGCGACTGCATGCGGGGCACTGAATTTGAAGGTCCATTGATGAATAGGTCGAAACGGCTCGAGACAAATGAATTATTTCCTTTTCAGAGTCACAAGACAACCATTCCGTTCAATTTTTCCTGATCTTATTTTCGGAGGGATGCTTGATCGCCGCGATCTCGTCCATGATGCGATCTGAAATCGCCTGATAACCATCGCGCCCCTTAGCCGCTAATTCTTCGGCAGTGAACTCAATCGGATCGCCAACCACGATGGTAATAGGATGAAACTTCAAGCGACCACTTCCCCTGGGAAGCGCCTCGCGGGCTCCAAAAATTCTCACCGGCTGCACTCTTGCTTTGCTCTTAACCGCAATCAATCCCACTCCGGCCTCGCCGGGCTGCAAGTTGCCATCGAGCGTCCTCGCCCCTTCCGGGAAGACCACCACTTGCTCGCCACTCCGAAGAATTTTAATAATGCGCTTCAAGCTGCTCATGTCCGGCTGATCCTGATCAATCGGCACGGCATTCCAGCGGGGATAAATCCAGGAACAAGGACCGCGAAAGAGAGTCTTGCGCGCCAAATAGAAAACGGCCTGATCATATGCGATACCCACCAACGGCGGGTCCAAAAAGCTTTCGTGATTCGAGGCAATGAGAACCGGCCCTTCGGTGATGAGCTTCTCCCGCCCCACCACCTGATAACGAAAGAATGCCTTCGCTGCAGCGCGAAAGATCGTATGGCCAATCCAATATGTCGTCTTCATCAAATCTAATTCTACTCCCAACCCAGCGAAATCAAAGCCCGATGCGCGGCCTCGACCACTTCATCGATTCCCATCTCGGAGGAATCAATGACGATCGCACCCTCGGAAATCTTCAATGGCGCGGTCTTTCGCTGGCTATCCTGGGCATCACGCGCCGCCACCGCATCCGCTTCACCGTCTCCGGCACGACGAGCCCGGCGAACTTCCTCTGACGCATCGATGTAGAGCTTGAATGGGGTCTCGGGGAAAACCACCGAACCAATATCCCGTCCTTCCATTACGACATCATTACTGGCGCGATACGCCCGCTGCATTGCCACCAGACGATCCCTTACTTCGGGAATCGCTGCGACCTTGGAAACATTGTTATTCACCTCCTCCGATCGCAATTCCTCAGTCAGAAGCCTCCCGTTAATACGAATGTCTGAAAAACCCTCGTCGACTCCGCACACGATTTCCATTTTTTGTAACGCCGCAATGACAGCCTTAGAATCAGCTGGCTCAACACCCTCTTGCAGCACCTGCCAGGTCACCGCACGATACATCGCCCCGGAGTTCACCATGACCACCCCAAGAGACTTGGACAGGCGTTTAGCGACGGTGCTTTTTCCGGAGGCAGCCGGCCCGTCGATCGCTACGGCACGATGTTGATCACTCATGATGAAATTTTTGTAAGGTGTTGTGAAAAGGACGGATAGGAGGTGTTGACACACGCGGTGTTCACGATGGTTGTTTCTCCTGATTCAGCCAACAAACCGGCAATGGCAAAAGCCATCGCGATGCGATGATCTCCGTAGCTGTCGAGCTGCGCCCCTTGTAATTTCTGTGCGCCGGGAATGACCATCCCGTCGTCAAACTCTTCGACCTCTCCACCCATCGCGCGAAGGTTCTTCACCACCGTATCAATCCGATCGGTTTCCTTCACCCGCAGTTCGTGAGCATTGCGAATCGTCATCGTTCCCTCGGACAAGGCTCCGGCCACCGCAAGAATGGGCACTTCGTCAATCAGGTTGGGTACTTCTTCAGGCAATATTTCCGTTCCGGTCAACGTCCCACCCTCAATCTCAATTAAGCCACGAGGCTCTCCCCCATCTTCATGCTCAATCGTATCGGTGATCCGTGCACCCATTCGTTTTAGCACCGTGATAATCGCGGTGCGAGTCGGATTCAGACCAACATTGGTGAGTGTTAATTTCGACCCCGGCGTCACGGCTGCCGCGACAATCCAGAATGCTGCGCTCGAGACATCGCCGGGCACAACCAAATCACGCGCGGTCACTTTCTGGCCTCCCTCTATGGCAATCCGATTCCCCTCGGTCACCACTTCCACTCCAAAGTAATTCAACAAGCGCTCACTATGATCCCGGGTCGTCGCAGGTTGATCGACCACCGTGGTGTCCGGCGCAAAAAGACCCGCGAGCAAGACCGCGCTCTTCACCTGCGCACTGGCAACCGGCATGTCATACTCGATTGCCTTCAAGCTTCCTCCGCTGATGTGTAATGGTGCACATCCTTCCTTTTCTCCACGCGCATCAATCTGCGCTCCCATCTCACCGAGTGGAATCATGACCCGTCCCATCGGACGACCCGAAAGCGACTCATCGCCAACCAAAACGCTATCAAATTTCTGCGACGCCAGCACTCCTGCCAACAATCGCATGCCCGTTCCCGAATTTCCACAATCCAGTTCCTGATCCGGCGCTTTTAACTCATTGCCACATCCATGAATGAGCAAATCCTCCGGCTGCTCTTCCGTTCCCTTGAGCACCTCATAACGCACTCCCAGTTGCACCATCGCCCGCAGCGTGTTCACACAATCTTCGCTGGAGAGGAAATTCTCCACGCGGCAGCTACCATCGGAAAGACCGGCCAGAATGGCAGCTCGATGCGAAATACTCTTGTCCCCTGGCACTGCCAATTCGCCCGATATCGTCTTCTGCGGGCTAACTTGAATCGTATTACTCATGATAAATCGGTGAGATCTTTGCGGGCCTTCACCTCGGCAAGATAAGCCTCCAGGCCTTCTTGGTCCGAATTCGCAAGCTGATCAAGCATCTTGCCAATCTGATCCCGAGCTTCCTCCAGGGAGTCCTGTAAGGCTTCCCGGTTTTCGATCATAATTTCCGCCCACATCGCCGGATCTCCCGCCGCCACGCGCGTGGTATCGCGAAACCCTCCACCCGCCAATTCCGCATAACTCTGATCCTGCAAGGAAACGCCGGCTGTCAGCGACGACATCGCGTGCGGGAAATGACTGATCCGCGCCACCGCCTCATCATGACCGGCCGCCGTCATCGTTCTAAGATGGCCACAACCGAGCGCCTCCCAAAAATCAGAGAGGCCTTGCACTTCCTCGACCGGAATCCCGCCATCGTTCGTCAGGACACAAGCCGCGCCATGAAAAAGATCAGCCCGCGCCGCTTCCACTCCTGTTTGCTCCGATCCCGCCATGGGATGACTTCCAACAAATCTCAGGCGCCGGGCCGCCGCCACTTCATGCGGCAGCGATTTCACACTTCCCACATCCGTCACCAAAGCACGCGGCGACAGCAAATCCACAATCTTTTCCGCCAATAAATCCATCACGCCGACGGGCACCGCAAAGACCACCAAATCAGCCCCTTCCACCGCCTCTCCCAAATTCGTGGTGGCCTCCAAGCCCAGCGACGATGCCAAGGCAACCCGCTCGGGATTCCGCCCCCACAAACAGGGCAAAACCCCGATTTCACGGGACGCCAGCGCCACCGAGCCTCCCAGTAAACCCGGGCCCAAAATTGCGATTTTTTGAAAAGAATGTGGCATGGAATAAAAGAGCCGGAATCCCTCATGGAAATCCGGCCCGAAGCTATCTCAATTCCTGTCTTCAGGGAACCCGGAATCGGTGAATTGATTTGTTAGGATCATTCGGGTCCTGCACCAATGACCCACTGGGAATTCCGCGGACATCCACCGGCTCCATGGTCCATGGGTTAAAGACGTATCCCGACTTACCCGGAATCTTGCGCGCAGTTTGATAGGTTTTCTTACGATTCGTGTTGGTCTCCCCCAAAGGAGTCTGATCAGAAGTCGTCGCCGGATTAATTACCGGGGGAGTGTCCTGAGCAACAAGATCCCGTGCTGCCTCTTCGATCGAGCGCTCACGGGCTTCGATACGACGTTTTTCCTCGGCCTTCCGCTCGGCAAGCTCTATCTCAAGCTGGGCAATTGTCTTTTCATAAGGCTGATTTGGCCCCAATACAAGGTTCCCGGCTGGCATGTTTGGGTTGTGCCCCGGTGGGTAGGCAGGAGTACAACTGACAAGCAGTGCGCCACTCAAGAGCAGGCCGGCTAGATTTTTGAGAGAAATCATGACTTTCAATATCGGTAGGAGTTCGGAATATGGGTGGGCGCCAGCGAGCTGACGGAGTCTTCATCACGGGCGAAAGCCAATTTGTCAAGCCACCACCCATGTCTGAGAGTTCTAACAATTCCCGCGACCAAGAGGGTCTCCTGATTCAACAGGTGCGGAAATTTGTCATCTCCCCAGAAGGGGGAAACTTTGGGACCCTAGCACAAGACCTCTACAAACACCAATTTTCGGTCAATTTACCCTTTCAGCGCTACTGTCAGACCATCGGACGAAGCCCGGATTCCATCGAAAGCTGGCGCGAAATCCCCGCCGTCCCCACCAGCGCCTTCAAACTTCCCGAATTCCCCCTCGTCGGCCTGCGTCCCACCATCAAGCGGTTTCTAACATCAGGAACCACCACCGAGATTCGGGGCGCCCACCATTTCCCCGACACCTCCCTCTACGAGTATTCCCTGATAGAAACCTGGAAAAAACAGAATTTCCCAACACTCACCCACCTCTACCTCACACCCTCACCCGTCGAGCTCCCCGAATCGTCCCTCAGCCACATGTTCAGAACTCTGGGATCCAATCTTCCCGATCCGTTTCTTCTCAAAAACGACCGCTTCCACCTTCAGCCCTTATTTAATCAAATCAGAACCGAGGCCCCCCTCTTCCTGATGGGAACCGCCCTGGCCCTCCTTCATCTTATGAAAACTCTCGGGCCGCTCCCACTCCCCCCCGGATCGCAAATTCTCGAGACCGGGGGCTACAAGGGAACCCGCCGCCAACTCTCGAAAGCCGACTTCTATTCCCAGCTCGCAGAATTCTTCGCTGTCCCGGACCATGCCATTCATAACGAATACGGCATGACCGAGCTCTCAACCCAGGCCTACGCTACCGGATTAGGCGGAGCCCACCGCTTCCCCGCCTGGTGCCGTCACCAAATTCTCGACCCCGAAAGCGGATACGAACTTCCTCCCGGAGAAATCGGCTACCTCCAAATTCACGACCTCGCCAACGTCCATAGTGTCGCGGCCATCCGAACCCAGGATTTTGCCATCGGACACGAAGACGGCTCCTTCACCCTCATCGGACGCGACCCCGGAGCCCTTCCCCGCGGTTGCTCCCGCAGCATCGACCACTCCCTTTCCTCATGAACCACGCCGAACGACTCGACCTCATCGCCCGCTCGGCTTCCTTCTTCGAACCCTACACTGGGCCCTTCGACTGCGACCTTCTCCAAGGCACCTGGGATCGCGAACTTTCCCCACCCACCGTTCGCCTGCCCAAATCCATCGTTCACATCATCAGCGGCAACACCCCACACGCCGCATACCAATCACTCCTCAACGGACTCATCCTTGGAGCAAAAAATCGCCTCAAGCTTCCCTCGAATGCTCTCCCCGATTTTGAAATCCCTCCCGGCTTCGAACAATTCGTGGAACTCTCCCGTGATCTCCCTGACCACTGGATCCCCGAAGCTGATGCACTCGTCGTCTTCGGTTCCGACGACACCTTGCGTCACTTCCAACAACTCTGCCCCCTCGAAACACCCTTCATCGGTCACGGCCACCGCGTCGGTATCGCCATCATCAAAGACCCCACTCCTGAAGCTGCTCAACTCGCCGCCCGAGACATCGGCCAATTCGATCAACAAGGCTGCCTCTCCCTGCAAACAATCTATCTCAAAGACCCCCGCGCCTTTGCTCCTCTCCTGGCAGACGCCATGGCTGAATTTGAAAAAAGCCACCCGCGCGCTCCTCTGGGCCCCTCCGAAGCCGGAGCCATCACCAACTTCCGCGAAGAAATCCGCTACCTCACCGCCCAAACTCCCGACGACGTCGCCCTCTGGGAAAGCCCCGACTCCACCGCTTGGACCATCGTCTCTCAAAACTCCTCCGGACTTTCCCTCTCCCCCGGCAACCGCACCGTCTTCCTGCGCCCCATGCCCGAAGACTTCTCAAATCTCACCCACCTTTCCGGCATCGGACTCCATCCCTTCACCGAACGAGCCGATCTGGCCTCACCTCGAATCTTCCCCCTCGGCCAGGCCCAATCTCCACCCGCCCTCTGGGCCCACGACGGAATCCTTCCCCTCGCCTCTTTGGTGAAACACCAAACGCTTCAGTAAGAGAGCGTCAACTGCAAAACCCCGTTCGGATTCCTCACCGCCGCCTTCTCAAAACTTGGCAATCGCAACTTGGGATAGTTCGACACCGCTACGCCTTCCTTGGGTATTCCGAGGAAATTTTTCTTCAACTTCCGGTTGCGGTCTTCGTCGTGCAAAGCCACGAAGGCAAAATTCCCTTTCTTCAAATCAGGCACTTTGATCCTCACCGCGCCACCCTTCGCCTTGCTCGCCGGAACAAAAAACTTCAGAAGAGCCTTCTCAGGGTCATCCGGAAAACCTGCCTTTCCGGAAAATACCATGACGCAAATATCGCCCCGCTGATTGGAAATCCCGGTCACTTCAATTTCCACTCCGGCGAACGAAGTTGAAACTAAGAGAAAGAAGCCAAAAAATATTCTGAACACTCGGAGAATATTCCACAGTTCAGAAATCATTCAAGACTCCTTTCCTTCCGTCCGAGCGCTTTAAAATCATCACCGTCCCCTTCGAGGCCACCCTCGATCTTCCCAATCTAGAGCTCCTTCAAAAACGCCTTAACAACTTCCCCAGTGATGGAAATTCGCTCCTTGGGAAATGCTTCCCTCTTGATCTTTCCAGCGATTTCCCCTTCCCTTGATCAGTGAAACTTTGCGCAACGCCTCTGCTCGCTCCCGTTTTATTGACTATGGCCGCCTCGCTTCTGATCGGGCGGGAAACCACGCCCAAAAAAAAAGAGGAAAGCGTCCGGCCGAGCATCAATGAAAAGCATCTCGATCCCGAACTCAAAGTCGACGACTGGCTCACCTTCATTGAAAAGGTGAAAGTCGAAGGCCTCAAAGAAAATTACTTCCTGCGCTTCCGCAAAGACTAATGACGAGCGCCAACGAAAAGGGACTCGGTTTTTGGACGCTCACCTTTCTGGTCGTCGCCAACATGATCGGAGCGGGAGTCTTCACCACCTCCGGATACACTCTGGAATCCCTGCGCGATCCGAAGCTAGTCCTTTTCGCCTGGTTTTCCGCCGGACTCCTCGCCCTCTGCGGCGCCCATAGCTACGGCTTACTCGTCCAACGCATGCCTGTGTCGGGTGGCGAGTATGCCTTCCTCTCCCGGGCCGCCCACCCCCTCGCCGGATTCATCGCGGGCTGGGTTTCTCTCCTCGCCGGATTCAGCGGAGCCATCGCCTTCGCTGCCATTGCCATGGAAAGCTATCTTCCCGGAATCTTCCCCCCAAAAGTCCTCGCCGCCTCCGTCGTCATTCTCGGCGCTCTCATTCACGGGGCAAAACGCATCATCGGAATCAGCACCCAAAACATCGCCGTCATTTTCAAACTCATCCTACTCGCCATCTTTCTTTCCTTTAGCACTTGGAGCGCTACCCAGGGAAAGTGGCAGGGCAACTCGCTTCCCTTCACGGGAGAGGGCATCGGTCTCCTCGCCTTTGCCCAAGCCATGGTCTGGATCTCGCTCAGCTACTCCGGATTCAACGCCGGAGTCTACGTCGCCGGGGAAGCCACCAGCCCACGCGTCGTCAGCCGATCCCTCATCACAGGCACCGCCATTGTCACCCTTCTCTACCTCCTTCTCAATGCCGCCTTCGTTCTCGCACCCCCTCCGTCGAAAATCTCCGGCCAAGCCGACATCGCCGCCCACGCTGCGATGTGGATCGGCGGCGAATCCTTCGCAAACTTCACCCGATTGGTGCTCTCGCTCGCGCTCTTCACCTCCGTTCTCAGCATGATGATGGCCGGTCCGCGCGTTTACGGAAAAATGGCTGAAGACGGAATTCTCCCCAAAGTATTCATCCTCAAACCTGACTGCACCTGGCCTGCGGTCACCTTACAAATGAGCCTCGCCCTTCTCCTCATTTTCATCACCAACCTACAAGACCTCCTCGCCTTTCTCGGCCTCACGCTCTCACTGAGCGCCTCGGCTTCCGTCCTCTGTCTCTTCCTCGGCGACCCCACAAAACGTCCCCGTGGTCTCACCGCTCTTCCCCCGCTCATCTTTATCATCGCTACCTTGATCACGGCCATCCTCCTCGTCATTCACGACCCCGGGCAAGCCCTCGGCACTATCCTCACCATCACCATCGCCGCTGCCGCTTATCAATTAATGAAACCACGACCAAGCTGAGAGCTATTCATCCCGGGGGGAGATGCTTGTTCTCACGAAACCCTTGGCGAATTCAAAAAAGGCATCGTGGAAGTTTGCCCGCCGCAGCCTTAGCGAAGGAGGACCCTCGCCACTTGGACGGTCGAGCCTACGAATCCAAACGGCGAGGGCGCCTCAACCCCTCTCCCCAGAATTCAAGTTGATGAAGTTGAAAGGTCTTTTCCAAGCTGCGGTATTCATTTCCATGCTCCATCTGCGGATAATTCTCACTTCCCTTTTCCTCATCCTCCCCGGATTTTCCGAATCCATCACCGTTCCGGCTGCGACAGCCTACCTCGACCCCGATAGCCGTGGAGCCCGGGTCTGGCCCGAAGGGATCACTCATTGGAAGAGCCAGGAAAACAGTATCAATTGGTTCGGAAAATTCGCGGCGACCGGCAAGTTCACCGCAAAGGTCGAACTAATTCTCACCAAGGGCGACACCATCACGATGACCCTCTCCAGCGGCAACAAGAAATCCAAGGCCACCGTCACGGGGAAAAAAGACACTCCGGTCATCGCTGATTTTGGGGTCTTTCATATCACGAAACCCGGCTTCCAACAACTCTCCCTTAACGCATCCAAGCCCCCCAAGACCATCAAATCGCTCATCCTCGATGGGCCGGCTACCAGGGACGTGCACTTCAACATGAAGCCCCGACGCAATGCCGCTTCGGTGCACCTTTCCTATCCCATCGAACGAGGCACCAAAGTCTCCGCCTTCTACTGCGAAATGACCGGGGTGGAAGATCCGCTCTGGACCTACTACATGGCCTGCGGCTGGCATCGTGGATATTTTGGAATGCAGGTCAACAGCCCCACCGAACGCCGCATCATCTTCAGCGTCTGGGACAGCGGCGGTGAAGCCATCGATCGCAAGAAGGTTGGACAAGCAGACCGTGTCACTCTCGTCGCCAAAGGCGAAGGAGTTTACAGCGGAGATTTCGGCAATGAAGGCACCGGTGGGCACAGCCACCTCAAGTATCTTTGGAAGACCGGCCAAAAACAACAGTTCCTCGTCACGGCGGAACCGGTCAGTGACACTCACACCATTTTCGCGGGCTACTATTTTCATCCCGACAAGGAAGACTGGATGCTCATCTCAAGCTGGAAGGCTCCCAAGGAAGGCAAGCGTCTCCGCGGGCTTTACAGCTTCAGCGAAAACTTCGCCGGCCAAAATGGCCACGTCCTACGAAAAGCCCTCTACGGAAACCAATGGATCCGCACCGCCGACGGCAAGTGGCACGAGATCACCAAAACCACCTTCAGCCACGACGCCACCGGAAAGAAGGACCGCCTCGACCGCTCCATGGGACTGGGCAAGGACAACCAATTCTTCCTCTCCCATGGAGGTTTCCTCAACGACTACACCAAGTATGGCGAACCCTTCACCCGCAAACCCAGCGGAAATTCCCCGGAGAACATGAAGCTGCCTCCACTTCCACCAGTGGAAAAATAGGCTCAAACACCTCCTTTCTCCTGCAACCAACCATCGTGAACCTTCCGCAAGAACCGTAATCCTTGGAGCGAATACAATAAAGCTTACGCAAATAATCCCAGGGGGATGGATAGTATGGTGTGGCCTACAACCTGAATTCACCTGCGGACAATGGCCGTAAGCCCCCATATTTCATCTCCTGATAAGGCCTACCCCGCGATGGACATGCGGATGTTTTCAATCTCTTCAAAACGGAAAGGTTAATCCAGAGTGGCTGAAACCCTGCCGTTTCCTTAAACGATTCTAAAGTGTCCCCTGCTCTTTCTTTAGCCTGAGCTGACCGCAGGCCGCATTAATATCGTGGCCTTTCTCAAGCCGCAAGGTCGCTGAGACGCCCGCGTTGGTCAGGACCTTTTTAAAATGCAGACAGGCCTGATCATCCGGACGCACCCACGGTAATCCCTCCACCGTATTATACGGAATGAGGTTCACCTTCGCCCGGATTGATCGTGCTCGCTTGGCGAGTATCCCAGCCTGTTCAGACGACGCGTTAATCCCATCGATGAGAATATACTCCAGAGTAATTTTCTGATTCTTCTTAGAATTCCAAATTCGCAGCGAATCAAAGAGCTCGGCAACAGGATACTTCTTGTTAACCGGCATGATCTTTTCACGCGTTACGTCGTCCGGTCCATGCAGGGAAATCGCCAAACGAATCTGCTGCGGTAATTCAGCCAGCTTTTTGATCTGCGGCACGAGGCCCGAAGTCGACACCGTGATCCGGCGCGCTCCGATATTCAGCCCCCAATCAGAAGTGATCATCTGAAGGGCATTGCTCAGGTTAGTGAAGTTCGCCAACGGCTCCCCCATTCCCATGAAAACCAAGTTGTTAACCTTCTCTCCCGACAACTCCTCCGCCAAAATGATCTGCGAGACAATCTCAGCAGCGGTGAGATTTCGGGTAAAGCCATCGAGTCCCGAAGCACAAAACTTACAACCATACGCGCAACCCACCTGAGATGACACACAGAGCGTATGCCGATCCGACTTCTCCCCATAGAGTGCAGGTGAAGCCGGAATGAGAACCGTCTCGATGTATCGTTGATCTGGAAGCTGCAGGAGAAACTTCCGCGTGGTGTCTTCCGAGCCCTTGGTCAGCGTGTGCGTCAGCGGGCGCAGCGGATACTGCTCCGCCAGGGCCGATCTCAGCGCCGGAGGCAAATTGCTCATCTCTTCCCACGATCGGGCTCGCTTTTTATAAATCCAATCTAGGATTTGCGTTCCCCGGTAGGAGGGCTGGCCTTGTTCTTCAAGAAGTTCGGCGAGTTGTGATTGAGTCAGCATCGAGCGGGGAAACCGTGCGCCCATCAGGGATCAGGGGCAAGCATTGAGATCACACAAAAAAGCGCACACCTCCTAAAAACCCGATCCTCCAATGTCATACAACCGAACGAATTCCCCGTTTCAAATCTTGTCCCCTTGTCCTAGGGCGATAGAACTCACCTAACAAGTAATCTCTGTGTCCCAACGCATTCTCATCACCGGCGGAGCCGGATTCCTCGGCAGCCACCTCTGCGATCGCATGATCGACGCAGGCAACGAGGTCATCTGCCTCGATAACTATTTCACCGGCCGCCGCCAAAATATCACCCATCTTCTCGATCACCCTAACTTTGAGTTACTGCGTCACGACATCATCGACCCCATCAAACTCGAGGTCGACCAGATCTACAATCTCGCCTGCCCCGCCTCACCCATCCACTACCAATACAATGCCATCAAGACGATGAAGACATCGGTCATGGGTGCCATCAACATGCTTGGCCTCGCCCGGCGCACCAAGGCACGCATTCTGCAAGCCTCCACCTCCGAAGTCTATGGGGACCCCTTGATGCACCCTCAAAAAGAAGGCTACTGGGGACATGTTAACCCCATCGGTATTCGCTCATGCTACGACGAAGGCAAACGCTGCGCCGAGACTCTCTTCATGGATTACAAGCGTCAGAACGGCGTCGACATCCGCATCATGCGCATCTTCAATACCTACGGCCCGCGCATGAATGCCGACGACGGCCGCGTCGTTTCCAACTTCATTGTGCAAGCTCTCCGGGGGGAGGAAATCACCATCTACGGTGACGGCTCCCAGACCCGCTCCTTCTGCTACTGCGACGACAATATTGAAGGAATGATCCGCCTGATGGACGGCGAGCACCCCGGCCCCATCAACATTGGTAACCCCAACGAGTTCACCATGCTCGAGCTCGCCGAGCAGATCATCGACCTTACAGGTTCGTCCTCCAAGATTTCCCATCTCCCCCTCCCCCAGGACGATCCAAAACAACGTCAACCTGATATTAGCCTTGCCAAAGCCGAACTCGACTGGGAGCCCAAAACCGAACTCCGCGAAGGACTCACCTCCACCATCGCCTATTTTGAGAAGGAGCTTTCAGAGAAGTAGAATTTTCCCACCTTCTAATCGTCCTTCGGCACAACCACCACGCGGTTTTTCTTCACCGTCTCGGTCAGGTCCCGAAGAATATGCAAACCCTCGCGCTTCACGGAATCAATCCCGCTCGGCCAGTCCAACGAGTCTTCGAGGTCATCGAACTTATCTTTTAACATGCGGAAGTGCCGTTCTTCGGCCTCCTTGCGATCGAGTAGAGGTAGCTTGTCAGCCTTCAAATCATCCAGCGTGAGACGATAGACCTTAAAGGTCTTCTTATCCGCCTCTTCAACTTTCGCAAAACGTTCACGACGTTCTTCATTGCGGGCCTTACGACGTTCCTCGCGCTCTTTTTCTTCAGCACGACGCGTTTCGATATTCACCGAGACTTTGTTCTCTTCGTTGCGCTTCTTTGTCCGCGCAATGTCCTCGGCAAGGTATTTAAAATCCTGATCCTCGGCCCTACGGCCTTCACTCAGCTTGATCAGTTCAGCAAAATGGAGAAGATCACGATCCATTGGGACGAAGTCTTCCGCTTCGCGAATAATGTCATGCGGCAGGACATTACGCGCATAAGCTTCGCCACGTTCTTCCACGTCGCTATAACTCGGCAAAACAATATCAGGCACCACCCCGAGCTTCTGCACCGAGCTGCCAGATGGACGATAGTATTTCTGAATCGTGAGCTTGATGCGTCCGGCCCGTTCATGATTGGAGAAGACCGGCATATAGTTGGAAATTTCGACGAACTTCTGCACGCTTCCTTTTCCAAAAGTCGAGGACTCCCCCACGATAACCGCGCGGTTATAATCCTGCAGTGCGCCCGCCAGAATCTCGGTGGCCGAGGCGCTCCCCTTACTGGTGAGCACTACGAGTGGCCCGATATAAATAGGACGACGGATCTTGGAAATCAGCGACTCGACCCGACCATTGGTCGACTTCACCTGCACCATTGGGCCCCGCCCGGTAAAGAATCCCGTCAAACGACGAACCTCATCCAACGACCCTCCGCCATTGCCACGAACGTCAATAGCAATACCATCGACTTTTTCTTCCACCAATCGCTTGAGAATTTTTTCAAGGTCCACCGAAACCCGGTTCCCGCGGTTTTCGAAATCAAAATAGAAGGACGGCATCTCAATGACGGCATACTTCTGCAGTTCACTACCTTTCCCAAACTCATACACCTCTGCTGAAAGTAAATCCTCCTTCAAGCTCACTCGTTCGCGATCGATCTTGATGATTGCCAACTCATCCTTTTTGCCATTCATCGGCTTCACTTTAAGTCCGACTGTGGTGCTGGTCTCCCCGAGGATCTGTTCGATCACCTTACTTAAAGGCATGAACATGACATCGACAAACTCTCCATTCCCCAGTGGGTCCACCGCCACCACGCGGTCCCCCGGTTGCAGCTGTCCCTGGCGATCCGCCGGACCGCCTGTCATGATGCCGGTGATCTTTGAGGTCCCGTCATCTTCGGAAATCAATCGCGCTCCGATTCCAACCAGCTCGTTGCTGATGCCGATGCGGAATTGTTCGAACTCCCGCATACTGTAATAATCGCTGTGCGGATCGTGGGAACGGGCGACCGCGCTGTAAAAGTAGTTCGCGATATCTTCCAAATCAGAATCCGTGATTTGCTTAAGCACGCGGTCATAATTCGACTTTACCTTAAAGATAGCTGAAGGCGCCTCGAGAAAGGGGCTTTCCTTGCCTTGCTCTTTGGCTCGCTGATCGATTCCCTCACGACGCATCAACTCCGAGAGAAGCGCCTGCTCAACGCGAAGTTCCCACAAAGCCCTGGCCCTTTCCTCATCTCCCGGCCAAGGCTCTTCCGAGCGATCACGAATCACGGTGCGATTACCATCGAATTTGAATTCGTTCTTCTCTAACAAGGCACGGGCTTCCCCGATGCGAGCTTTGACCCGGCTCCGGTAGACCTCGAAAATCTCCGCACCCGCCGAGAGAGCATCACTAGTCATGAGAAGCTCGTGAAGGCGGTGTGAGTATTGCTTCCGGAATTTCTTAATGTCACTCCGCAGGAAATAGACATGGCTGGGATCCAAGGTCTCCAGATACTCGTCCAAAAACTTTTGGCTCAACTCGACATCAAAAGCGGGACGCGAATAATGACCATTTTGTAGAATGCGCCCCATCGCGCGACCCACCAAATCGAAATCGGTTTGGGCGGCAGCCGGTGTGGAAAAACAAGTGAGGGAGAGCAGCAATGGAGCTGCGGCAAGACAAAGTCGTTGAAGCATAGGAAAGACGAGAAACGATTCGAGCCTTTGAAGGCGGTTCACACAAGCCCGGAAAACCGGGCCGCGATATATAAACGCCACAAAAGAGGTCATTTATCCCTAAATCTCCCTGCTCCAGCGCAGGAATCCCACTCGCGACGGGCTTGATCTCTTCCAGAAATCCGCTAAAAGCCACTCCCTCGCATCAATCGGCGGGATATAGACATGGGAAAGACACTTTATCAGAAGGTATGGGATGCACACACAGTAGGCACCCTCAGCGACGGACGCACCCAACTTTTCATCGGAACCCACCTCATCCATGAGGTGACCAGCCCGCAGGCCTTTGGAATGCTCCGCGAACTCGGCCTAAAAGTAAAATACCCCAAGCGCACCTTTGCCACCATCGATCACATCGTTCCCACCGAAAATCAGGACCAACCAGCCGACCCGCTCGCCGCTGAGATGATCGACGCCATTCGCTCGAACTGCGACGACTTTGACGTGACCTACTTCGACCTCAAGTCGGGCAAGCAGGGCATCGTGCACGTCGTCGGACCCGAGCAAGGTATCACCCAACCCGGATCGACCATCGCCTGTGGCGATTCCCACACCGCGACCCACGGAGCCTTCGGCGCTATCGCCTTCGGCATCGGTACAACCCAAGTCCGCGACGTTCTCGCGACCCAGACCATGGCCATGGAGAGTCTCAAAGTGCGCCGGATCGAGGTCACCGGCAAACTTCGTCCCGGCGTCTACGCCAAGGACCTCACGCTACACATCATCCGCCTCCTAGGCGCCAAAGGCGGCATCGGTTACGCCTATGAATACGCTGGCGATACCTTCGACAACTTCACCATGGAAGAGCGCATGACGGTCTGCAACATGGCCATCGAAGGCGGTGCCCGCTGCGGATACGTAAACCCCGACGAGACCACTTTCGAATTCCTCAAGGGCCGCCCTTACTCTCCAACCGGAGCGGCATGGGACGAAGCCATCGCGCGCTGGAAATCCTTCGCCTCAGACGCCGACGCTGAATTCGACGACATTATCAAAATCAACGCCGAAGACATCGAACCCACCGTGACCTGGGGCATCTCCCCCGACCACGGCATCTCCATTTCCGAAGACATTCCCGATTCCGCCACCACCGAAGACGTCGAAGAAAAAGCCGTCATCGACGAAGCCCTCGCTTACATGGAGCTTCCCGCCGGCACTCCGATCAAAGGCATCCCCATCGATGTTGCCTTCATCGGATCCTGTACCAACGGACGCCTTTCCGACTTCCGCGAGACCGCGAAATTCCTCAAAGGCAAAAAAGTCGCCGCCGGGATCAAGGCCATTGCCGTTCCCGGATCACAGATCACCGCAATCCAGTGTGAGAAGGAAGGCATCGACAAAGTCTTCTCCGAAGCAGGCTTCGAGTGGCGCGCCGCCGGTTGCTCCATGTGTCTCGCAATGAATCCCGACAAACTCATCGGCAATCAAATCTGCGCTTCTTCTTCCAACCGCAACTTCAAAGGCCGCCAGGGCTCACCCATCGGACGCACCGTCCTGATGTCACCCGTCATGGTCGCCGCTGCCGCTGTCGAAGGAAAGATCGCCGACGCCCGCGAAGTCTTCGACGTCGCTTAAATTCATCCGATGAAATTTTTACTGACAGCCTTTCTCTTTGTCGCACCCTTTCTGGTCCTGGCCAAGGAACCGGTGGCAATTGATGCCACAAAGCTAAAGCATCCGGCCAAACCAGCGCTTTGGAAAATCGAAGGCAAGGACCTGACCAAGCCCTCCTATCTCTTTGGCACGATTCATCTCGGCGATCCCCGCATTACCACTCTTCACCCCAAGGCAGAAAAAGCATTTCAAACGTCCGATCGCTTCTACGCAGAAATCGATCTGGACCCTGCCAAGCAAGTAGCAATCGCACCCCTCCTCATGCGTACCGATGGCAAGATTCTGAGCGAATCCATCGGACCTAAATTGACAAAAAGGCTCAACAAAGCACTCAAGGTTATCAATCCCGATCTCGACAGCAAAGCTTTTGAACCCATGAAAACCTGGGTTGTCACAATGGCGCTCCCCACACTCAAGTTAGACCTCTCCGGAGAAAAAGCCCTTGATGCCGTGCTCTACGAGCGGGCGATAAGCGATGAGAAAAAAGTAGGTGGGATCGAAACCGTCGAAAGCCAGCTGAAGATCTTCGACGACCTCACTGAGAAAGAGCAAATCAGCCTGCTCTCGGACTCCCTCAAAGCCATGAAAAAGGAACAGGCCGAGGGCAAAGACTCGGTGAAGGAACTTCTCGACCTCTACCTGACAAGCGACGTCAACAAAATTGGCGGAATGATCAAAGAGCACATGGAAAACGACATGGGCAAGAATGAAGAGCTTGGCCGTCGCCTCATGAAAACTCTTGTCGACGATCGGAACATCACCATGACCGATACCATCACCAAGAAGCTCTCCGAACACCCGGGCAGCTCCCAGTTTTTTGCCGTTGGCGCAGCCCACTACACTGGTAAATCCGCCATCCAGGACCTACTCACCAAAAAGGGCTACACCATCACGCCCGCTTTCAAATAATCATTTTCAAATCCAATACCATGGCCATTGCACCCATCACTCACGTTTCCGGACCAGCCGTCCCTATTCCCGGCGCCGACATCGATACCGATCGTATCATCCCGGCTCGCTTCATGAAGTGCGTCACCTTCGACGGACTCGGCGAATACGCCTTCTACGACGTCCGCTTCGACCCCGTCTCCGGCGAGAAGACTGATCACCCGCTCAATGACGAACGCTTCAAGGATGCCACCATCCTTGTGGCAGGCATCAACTTCGGCTGCGGCTCCTCCCGCGAGCACGCCCCGCAGTCTCTCGCCAAGTATGGCTTCAAGGGAATCGTCGCCGAATCCTTCGCCGAGATCTTCTATGGCAATTCCACCACCCTCGGCCTCCCTTGCGTTACCTCGTCAAAGGCGAACATCGATGCTCTCAAGGAAGCCACCGCTGCCGATCCCACCCTCGAAGTGAAGATCGACCTCGAAGCGATGACCGTCACTGCCGGCAACCTCAGCTTCGCGGTGGAAATGCCTGCACCGGCACGCCACGCTCTCCTCTCCGGGAAGTATGACCCCATCAAGGAACTCCTCGACAACAAAGACCAAATCGAAGCTACCGCAGCCTCGCTGGCCTACGTCGACTGAGCCAACTCGTCCCTCTTTACAAATTCCGCATCCTCACACGGATCGCGGAGTTTTTTTTGCCCTCTACCGCCGGCGTCGCATTAGCCCGGTGCATCCCATTAGGATCAAGGCTACACCGGACGGCTCCGGAATCGCCGCACCAGCTTTAATATTGTCCAGCCCCAAGCTGGCCGCTATCGAGTCGCCCCTCAGGCCAGCATTCCCGCCAAAATCAAAGGTGTCCTCTTCCAAAGAAATAATCTGTAATCGAGTCACCGCTGACATTGTCGAATCATAAACGGCATTTCCCTGTCCGGCATGAACAAGTCCTGTCAGCGATAGATCGAAGATCAAAGACTGCCAACCGGCCTCCGGAAGCAAAACCTGTGGCTCGGTCACAAACCAACCGCCCAGGCCATTCAATGCCACCCTCAGATTGATCGTCTGGCCTCCCGGTCCACTCAAATTATTGGCGTCCAGAGAAAGCGTGGAAATCGATTGCCCTAGATAATTACCGGTCCATTGAGCCGTATTCCAAAGCTGCATTCTCTTACCTGGAGAAATCCCCGAGGACGAATCAGTCAAAAATCCACTCCCGTCTAGACCGCCGGTGAGCTGTCGAGAAGGCTGCGACGGAGATCCATTTCCCTCACGCCAACCCTCCTCGGGATTCGGAGCGCCGTTCGGCGCATTAAAATCATCCAGCTCGGTAATACTCACCGCATAAATCACTTGAGCAGACAACACAGAAGAGACCAGAATTCCTAAAGACTTCATAATGGAAGCAAGCTTTCCCCACACCAGATGATTCTCAAGCTATTTCGACGAACAAAAAAACGGAGCGGTCACCCACTCCGTCGATAATTCACCGTTTACGTAAATCGCTTACTTCCCGGATTTAGCCTCTTTTAAAAGCTTCTCGAGATTTTTGATCAATTGCTCTTCTTGCACACTAGCATCATCAGCAGCCTTGCCTGTGTTCGCTCCCGAAGTCCCTTTTTCCACACTGGCCAACTTGGCCTTCAGCTTGGCCAGTTCCGCATCCTTGGCCTCCAAAGCCACTTTTGCCTTCTTCAATGCCTGCACATTGGGATCACCGGACTCTTTGTCCTTCTTCATCTCAAGAGCAATCTCATTCTTCCGTAACTGGGCTTCCAAGGTCGCATTGGCTAGTCGCGTCCTCTTCAATTCGGCCTGAATTGCCGCCACTTTCTCATTCACACCGGGTTTTCCCTCTTTCAGGTCGGCCGGAGCCTTTCGGTCCTCCTCTTTTTCAATACTTTGATTCCCCGCAACCTCCTCATTATCAAAGGATGGCTTGTCTTCTCCACGGGGTCCCAATGCCATCATTCCAATCGCCAGAACTCCTGCGGTTCCCAACAAGGCTTTATCAAAAATCGAGTTCTTCTTCGAAGACGTTTCACTCATGCGCTTGTAACAACGATTTTACGGACAGAAGTCACGCGTATTTTTTTCAAAAAGACATTTCCTTCCATTGAAACTACTTTCCCTGCACGGTCATAATTAGTAGTCAAATTTAATATCTTGACTAGTCAAAATGGTGCGCTTAGATCATCTTCATGACTCGACACTTCCTTTTGCTTCTCGCCTTCTTCGCTGTGAGCTGCACCAGAAAGAAAGATTCCGCCTCTGGTCCCGAGGGATACCCTTATCCCATCGCCACCACCGTTGGCATGATTGGCGATGTCACCCGTGAAATCGTGGGCGACAAAGCCGAAGTCACCAATATCATCGGCGAAGGCATCGACCCCCACGTTTACAAGCCCACCAAAGGCGATATCGACACCCTTCAATCCGCCTCCCTAATTCTCTATAATGGCGTTCACCTCGAAGGGAAAATGGGCGAAGTTCTCGAAAACAGAACCAAAGCCGGAACTCCCGTCACCGCCGTCGCCGAGGAGCTTTCAAATTATCAGTATCTCGAAAACGACCCCCACCTCTGGATGGACGTCTCCGCTTGGTCACTTGTCGCAAAAAATATCCAAACCAGCCTCGCCGACTTCGACCCAAATAACAAAGCGCACTATGAAGAACGACTCACGATCTACCAGGCCACTCTTGTCGAGCTCGACGCCTACGCTCAGAAATCCCTCGCCTCTATCCCCGAGTCACAACGCGTTTTAGTCACCGCGCACGATGCCTTCTCATACCTAGGTCGCGCCTACGATCTCGAAGTCCGTGGCATCCAGGGAATTTCCACCGAATCCGAAGCCGGCATTCAAGAAATCAACAAACTTGTCAGCTACCTCGTCGACAAAAAAATTCCCGCCGTCTTCGTCGAAAGCTCGGTCTCCGAAAAAAGTGTCAAAGCCCTCATCGAAGGCGCCGCCGCCCGCGGCCACAAAGTCGTCATTGGCGGAGAACTCTTCTCCGATGCCATGGGCGAAGCCGGCACCTACGAGGGAACTTACCTCGGCATGATCGACCACAACGTCACCCTCATCACCCGCGCCCTCGGCGGCAACGCTCCCGAGGAAGGATTTCAAGGAAAGTTGAGCCACTAAGCCCATGCGTCCCGAACACCCACCGGAATTTCCCCTCGCGATCCACGACCTCACCGTGGCATATCACCGCAAGCCGGTATTGTGGGATATTGAACTCAACGTCCCACAAGGAACACTCGCAGGGATTGTCGGCCCCAACGGCGCAGGAAAATCCACCCTCCTCAAAGCCTGCCTCGATCTCATTCCAAAGACTTCGGGCGAGGTCCTCATCTACGGGAAGCCTTACGAAGACCAACGCGACCTCATCGCATACGTCCCGCAACGCGAAAGCGTCGACTGGGATTTTCCGGTAAGCGCCCTCGATGTCGTCGTCATGGGCACCTACCGCAAACTCGGTTGGTTCAAGCGTGTCGGCAAAGCACAACGCCAACAAGCGCGCGAAGCCCTCGAGCAAGTCGGCATCGGCCACCTCGCCGACCGCCAAATTTCGCAACTCTCCGGCGGCCAACAACAACGTGTTTTCCTTGCCCGTGCCCTCGTGCAAGACGCCGAGATCTATTTCATGGACGAACCCTTCGCCGCAGTCGATGCCGCGACCGAGCAAGCGGTCATCGAACTTTTGCAAAACCTCAACGCCAAGGGAAAAACCGTCCTCTGCGTCCACCACGACCTCGCCACGGTCTCCCGCTACTTCGATCACCTTGTCCTCCTGAACATGCGCATCGTCGCCAGCGGACCGACTTCGGAAACCTTCACCCGAGAAAACCTCCACAAAACCTACGGCGGAAAACTCAACCTCCTCGACGACGTCGCCGAGGCTCTCAAGAATGTCGGACGTTAGTGTCATCGCCTCCTTCGATTTCGAGTTGCTTTGGGAAACGCTCTTTCTCAAGACCTACAACACGCGTCTCGTCGTCGTCAGCGTCACACTTCTCGGAGCTGCCGCCGGACTGATCGGGAGTTTCATGCTCCTCCGCAAGCAATCACTCCTTGGCGACGCCCTCTCGCATGCCACCCTCCCCGGAATCGGCATTGCCTTTGCTCTCATGTCCGCTCTCGGCATGAATGCCAAAAGCCTCCCCGGCCTCCTTACTGGAGCCACCATCACCGGACTCCTCGGTGTCCTCCTCGTCCTCGCGATCAAACGTACCACCCGCCTCAAGGAAGACGCCGCGATGGGGATCGTCCTCTCGGTCTTCTTCGGACTCGGCGTGGCCATTCTCCGCATGGTCCAAAAAATTCCCGGCCAAAGTTCCGCCGGACTCGAGTCCTTCATCTACGGCAAACCTGCTTCCATGATCGCCAGCGACCGACTCTTCATTATCGTCGTCCTCGCTATCACCACCTTCGCCTGCCTTCTCCTTTTAAAGGAATTCACCCTCCTCTGTTTCGATACCAATTTCGCCTCCACCGAAGGCTGGCCCACCCTCACCCTCGACATCCTCCTCATGGCTCTCGTCACGGCAGTGACGGTCATCGGACTGCAAGCCGTGGGACTGATCCTCATCATCGCCTTCCTCATCACCCCGGCCACTGCCGCCCGCTTTTGGACCAACAATCTCCGGCACATGCTCTGGCTCGCTGCAATCATCGGAGCCGTTTCCGGATGGCTCGGAGCCTCGGTCTCGGCCCTCCTTCCCAGGCTTCCCGCTGGCGCCATTATCGTGATCGCCGCCGCCGTTATCTTCCTCATCAGCATGATCTTCGGCCGCGCCCGCGGCGTCCTGCCCCGCTTCCTCCGTCACCTCGATCTCCAGCGCAAAGTCGGACGCCAGCACATCCTCCGCTCAACCTACGAAATTCTCGAAAACACTCAGGAAGCCCACCCCATTCAAAACCTCCCCATCTCCATGAATCTCCTTCGCAAGCACCGCTACTGGTCCAAGGGCGAACTTGCCAAAGTCATCCGCCAGGCCCGCTCCGAAGACCACATCGAGCGCCGTCCCACTGGAGAAATCTGCCTTTCCGAATCCGGCTTTGGCGAAGCCTCCCGCATCACCCGTAACCACCGCCTCTGGGAACTCTACCTCATCAAGCACGCCGACATCGCCCCCTCTCACGTCGACCGCGACGCCGATATGGTTGAGCACCTCCTAGGTGCCGAAATCGTCCGTCAACTCGAAGCCGAACTCGACCTCGAAAAACCCATCGTCGAATCACCACACATTATCAATACGGAGCTTGGACTTCAATCCGAGCCCACAGCCTAAGGCCCTCAACCCAATTATCCTAATCTTCGGATAAAGCCCCAACCGTCCAAGCGGCGTGGGCGCCGCCACTCCTTTCAAAACATGAAAAACACAATAATCCTCCTCCTCAGTGCAAGCACTTCCATCATCCTCGCCGAAAGCCCAGAAAAACGCAGCTTCAATTTTTTCAACCCCACCCCAAACCGCCTCCTCCGCGATCTTTCTCCCGACCGACCCGACGCTACGGAATCGCCCCTCACCGTCGATGCCGGACGCTTCGCTCTTGAAGCCTCCCTTTTCGACTACCGCCGCGACAACGGCGCGGAAACCTACACCTATGGCCAGCTTAATTTCAAAGCCGGTCTAACCCACGACATCGACCTCCAAACAATCGTCGATTTCTCCTCCGACACCCCCGACGGTGACGGCTTCGGCGATGTCACCTTGCGTCTTAAATACAACGTTTACGGCAACGACGGCGGCGATTCCGCACTCGCCCTCATGCCCTTCGTGAAAGCCCCCACTAACACCGAACTCAGCAATGAGGAATGGGAGGGCGGACTCATCATCCCATGGGGTATTAGTCTCACCGACACCATCGGGCTCGGACTCATGGGGGAGTTCGACTACCTCTTCAACGAAGACACCGGCGACCACGAATTCGAATTCCTCCACACCGCGGTTCTCGGTTTTGATCTCACCGAAAATACCGGTACTTATGTTGAATACATCGGCATCGCCGGAGAACACGACTACCAGGCCTACCTCGCCGGCGGCATGAACTACGCCGTCAACGACGACCTCATCCTCGACTTCGGCGTGCAATCCGGCCTCAACTCAGCTGCCGAAGACTTCGGCTTCTTCACCGGCTTCACCAAGCGATTCTAGCACCTCTCCATGAACTGGACCGTCAACGACCTTCACATCATTCTCGTCGGAGTTCTCTGTGCGATGGCTTGCGCCTTGCCCGGAGTCTTTCTCCTGCTGCGACGGATGAGCATGATGGGAGACGCGATCAGTCATGCGGTTCTCCCCGGCCTAGCCGTGGCCTTCCTCGTTTCAGGAAGCCGCGCCAGTTGGTGGATGTTCTTCGGGGCCGCTCTCGCCGGAGTCCTCACCGCGCTCTTCACCCAGTGGATCACTAAGTTCGGTAAAGTCGAACGTGGAGCCGCCATGGGCATCGTTTTCACCACCCTCTTTGCGGTCGGACTCCTCCTGATCGAGCAAGGTGCCGGCAATGTCGATCTCGATGCCGGTTGCGTCCTCTATGGTGCTCTGGAATACACTCCTCTCAATCTCGTCACGCTCTTCGAGACGGAAGAATTCCTCATTCAAATCCCCCACGCCGCACTCGTTATCGGAAGCGCCCTCCTCCTCAACATCCTCATCATTGGGATCTTCTACAAGGAACTCACCCTCGCCTCCTTCGACCCAGGCCTCGCCGAGACCCAGGGCTTCCGACCGAAAGTCATCCACTACCTCCTGATGACCATGGTCGCGGTCACCACCGTTGCCGCCTTCGAATCCGTCGGCTCCATCATCGTCATTGCGATGCTCATCGTTCCTCCCGCGACGGCCTTCCTCATCACTCGACGCCTCCCCCTCCTCATCGGCCTCTCTCTCGCTCTCGCCGCCGCCTCGGCCATTCTCGGTCACCTTTCCTCCCAAGCCCTCCCAGCCCTCCTCGGACTCCCTGAAACAATGAGTTCCGGCATGATGGCCACCACGTCGGGATTCCTCTTCCTCCTTGTCTGGCTCCTCGGCCCGCAGGGACTCCTCAAAAAGCAATCACGTGAGCTTGTCGCTCCTCCCACGCCATAAGCCCGTTGGTTTTTACTGAGGAAAAAGCGACAGCTTCTTTGTCAATTCCACTCCAAACTCCGACGGCACCCCTTCCGAAGTGTGGCGCAGCTTGCAGCCTCAGTCAGTTCGGGATGACAACTACGTTCGCTTAAAAATAAGCCAATTCCCCTAGTCAGCCGCTCAGTCCTCGCTAGTCTCTGAAGCAGTGTCCGACTTCGAGTTTCAATCTCTCAACCTACGCGCCGAAATTGGCGGGAATTCCTACGTTCTGAATCTCAAGGGAGAGACCCTCCTCCTCGATGCAGGAATGCATCCCAAGGAAGAGGGAGCCGACGCCCTGCCGCGCTACCAGAACATTGCCTTTGATAGCGTGGATGGCATCGTCGTCTCACACTCCCACCTCGATCACATCGGCACTCTCCCCGTCGCCCAGCGCGACCAACCCTCCGCCCCGGTCTATCTCACTCCCGGCACCGCGGCTCTTGGTGAAAACCTTCTCCACAATTCGGTCAACGTCATGTCCAGCCAGGCCACCGAACTGGGCATCAAGGAATACCCGCTCTTTCATCATCGCGAAATCGAATACCTCCAGGAGCGCTGGATGCCCCGCGAATACGAGCGCCCCTTCCACCTCAACTTGGGAGACATCGATAGCGCCTCGATCACCTTCTTTGACGCCGGCCATATCATGGGCTCCGCCGGAGTTCTCATTGAGAAGGAAGACAAAACCGTCTTCTACACCGGCGATGTTCACTTCAAGGATCACACCTTGATCAAAGGCGCTCGCTTTCCCGATCTCGACGAGCCCGATCTTCTCATCATGGAAACCACCCGTGGTGCCGACGAACGCCCCACCGACTACACCCGAGCCGACGAGGAAGAACGCCTCGCCCAATGCATCAATAACGCCCTCGATGCCGGAGGCTCCGCGCTCATTCCCGTCTTCGCCATCGGCAAAACCCAGGAGATCCTCACCATGCTCGACAACTTCAAAAACGAAGGACGCATCCCTGAGCACACGCCGATCTACATCGGTGGCCTGAGCACCAAGATGACGGTGGCCTACGATAAATTCTCCCGCTCGACCCGCCGCTCGCGCCCCGGCTTCGAAATCCTCCGCGACATGGATGTCGTCACCGGAAAACGCAGCCGCAAACGCACTCCCATCGAATACAAACCCGGTGCCATCTTCTGTCTCTCCAGCGGCATGATGAGCGAGAAGACCGTCTCCAATGTTTTCGCCCGCGGCTTTCTCCCCAACGAGAAAAACTCCCTTCTCTTCGTCGGCTACTCCGCATCCGACACTCCCGGTGGCGTGATCCGCACCTCAAATAGCGGCGACCTGGTCCGTCTCGACGGAACCCACAAAGTCCCCCTCAACTGCGAGGTCCACGAATTCGATTTCTCCGGCCATGCCCGTCGCGAAGAGCTCCTCGACTTCGCGATAAAAGCCCGTCCAAAAAAAATCCTCCTCGTCCACGGCGACCCACCCGCCGCTGCCTGGTTTGAAACCCGCCTCAAAGAACAACTCCCCGACACTGAAGTCATCATCCCCCAACCCGGCATCAAGATTTCCTTCTAAGCCGTGGCGAAGGCCAGAGAGCCCAATGTCCTGCCGGATAAAATCGCCACGCAAGAGGGACTCCGCAAGATAGCCTGAGAAATAGCCCTTTTGTCCTCAAATGATCACCAAGATCTCAATGGATGTTACGAAAGGACCGATAGCCTCTTCTGCTTCGGGCGCAGCCCCTACACCAAGCCCTTCATCGTCGAAGTCGAGGTCGCGAAGCGCCCCTCTTCCAAGCCGAGGTTTTGCAACATCGAGAGGTAAAGATTCGGCAGCGGATAGTTGTTGGTCTGACTGAAGGCCAGATGCTGGCCGTGCTGGTATCCGCCTCCACCGAAGAGAACCGGCATGTTCCGGTTGTCGTGCGAGGAAGCGTTTCCAAGATTTGAGGTCAGCAGGACCATGGTGTCATCAAGCAACTCCGCCCCTTGCAGTTGACGGAGGAAATTCGCCCAGTGATCAATGACCGCTTGTTCGACTATCGCAAGCTGATCGAGCTTCTCCTCGCTTCGTCCGTGGTGGGACAGCGAGTGATAGGATTCGTCCACTCCGTCGAGTCCCCGCACCGCATTGTGAGAGCAATGCAGCGTCACAAATCGCGTCGAGTCAGTTTGCAGCGCCAAAAGAACAGTATCGAGAAAAGCCCGCGTGATGTCCGGAGCACTGTTTCGGTCTGGTGATTGCGGTGCTTTTTTAACCTTGGGTTTGGGTTTGTTAATCCACGCCTCGTTGGCCTCCAGTCGCTTCTCAAGTTCCCGCACCGAGGTATACCACTCGTCGAGTTTCTCGCGATCTCCGGGGCCCACCTGACGTTCGAGCGCCTTCGCTTCGGAGCGAACAATATCCATGATCGATTGTCCGCCTTGCGCGATTTCGGCCTGACGCGTTTTAGCCTGAGGGCTGTCGTCGACGAAAAGCGAAGCGAAGAGCTTCCGCGAATCACTGACAGCAGGAATCATTGAACCATTTTCGGTATAGGAAGGAGAACGCTCACCACTATTATTAAGAACCAGCGAGGGGAATCGTGTCTCGTGCCCGAGATGCTTCGCCATCAACTGGTCCAGGGAAATCGTATTCTTGCTCACCTTGCCCCGCCCCATTGGACAAGCCGAATAAATCGATCCTTCCGCGGTATGCCCACCCGTTACCCCGGGGTGCGAGGTGCCGGAAATAACGGTGAATTTGTCGCGAATATCCTGCAGCGACTTGAGGTAAGGAGAGGGAGTGTAGCTGGCACCTTTATCTTTCGGGACCAAAAAGGGATTGTGCAATCCCAGTGCCAGCGAGACGCCCACGAAACGTTTTGGCTTCACCGGACTCGAGGCCCCGAAGGCCGGACACATTGCGTCAAGAAACGGCAGGCTCAACGCGACTCCCGCTTGCTTCAAAACGGTGCGGCGCGGGAGAGATTTTTGAGTAGAGATATACATGGGAGCGAACGATTACTTTTTGAGGAAAATTGGACTATTCAGCGAGGCGTGAATGAGTGTTTTCATTCCATAGCCCCTGACGCCTGACTTTTCAACAATCTCATCCAAATACCCTCGGTCGCTGAAATAAATTTCACCACCGGTGGCATATTGCAAGAACTGAGAAGCGAAGGAACGGGCCAGCATCTTGGGCTTCTTTAAATAAATCCCGCGCCAGGCCTGAAAGCCCGGAAAGGGAAGTCCATCAGGAGTGACGCCCGAGGGATCCACTTTGGCGGATGTCTTCTTTGTTCCATATTTCGTGCGGAACTGCCCGATGGGATCAAAGCTTTCCAGAGCAAATCCCGCCGGATCGATCTTAGCGTGACAGCCGATACAGGAAGCCTCCTTGCTGTGCTTGGCGAGCTGGTCCCGGATGGAGACCGCGCCACGAATATCAGGTTCCACCGCTGGAACATTCGGTGGAGGTGGCGGAATGTGACGACCAAGAATCCGCTCATTAACCCAAATCCCCCGCACGATAGGCGAGGTCACCGAGCCATCTGCCGTAATCTTCAAGATGGCCCCTTGGGTGAGCAAACCCGATCGGCCAAAGGGGTCGACTTTCACCTTCTGCAAACCCTTGCCGGCTTTCACCGGCGTGTTCTTGAACTGATATTGTTTCTTAAGCCGGGAGTTCAAAAAAGCAAAGTCCGAGCGCAGCAGCTTTTGCACCGAGTGATTACCATAAATCAACTCCTGGACGTAGGCCCGTGTCTCCGCCAGCATCGACTGCTGAAGAGGGTAATCAAAAAAGCGAAACCTCCTCGGATCCGGCTGGGTAAAATCAATCTTCCGTAAATCGAGCCATTGGTCAGTGAAGGAATTGATAAAGCGCTCGGATTTCTTATGCGCCAACATCCGCTCAATCTGGGCCGAGAGCACCTTGGGGTCGCGCAATTTCTTTCCCGCTGCCAGCTTGAGTAATTGATCATCCGGCATGGACTTCCACAATAAATAGCTCAGACGAGAGGCCAAAGCCTGACCGCTTAAATCCCCCGGCTTCTCGACAAAGGTCAGGAAATACGGTGAACATAGAATTGCATGATATGCGGACCGCAAGCCCTGAACGAAATCCTTCTTTTCCGCGAATGTCCGCTTGGCAAGCGCCAGATAGGGTTTGACCCTTTCTTCATTGCTTTGCCCACGAAAAGCTCGCCAGGCGAAGTTCGATATCAAGCGTTTGAACGCCGCTTCGTGATCGAACCCAGGATCCTTAAGCTCCTTATAGTTCAGCCCCGGAAAGAGCTTATTCCGAAGCTCCCATCGGGTCGCATGAGGATAAATTCGCTCAACCGTGATCTCGCCAAAACGAATTCCCTGAAATCCCTTCCTCTCCAAATCCTGCCCATTGTAGACCAGATTTCCGCTCCTGGAAATTCGAGCATTTTTCGCTCCGCCGATATCCGGTTTTAAAATAAGGCAATGCCCTTTTCGGATCCATGCCTCGTATGTCCTGGTGGTTGGATTCTTGGTTGCCTCAATCAATCCCACCGGATAAAGCAAGGGTTCCGCGGATGAGCCCGAGCTCGACTGCAAGACACCCCAGACCGTCCCATCCCCCCCCGGATTCACCGCATCAACATCCGCAATCGTCACCCGATACCAACCATCAGCCGGCACACGGGTGGGATACATCCTCCCCACAAACTGCAAAGTCATCGTCCAGGATATTGCCTTGCCATCACGGAATTCCGGACCGCGATAATTCCCGTCTCCCCTTTTTTGGGTCGTCAGTATCTTCGGTGTATAAACCTTCTTGTAAGTCGCATCTCCGTTCACGGCCCTTTTGAAGGCTTCACCCAGAGCCACATCAGCCGCACGCAAATAACTGTCCAAATGGAAATGCGACATCTGCTGATGAGATGAGGTGTTTTCAAATCCCTCTTCTTGATCCGCGGTCAAATGATCCTTCAGGGGCACGTCGATCCCCAATAGGTCATGCAGCGAGTTTTCATACTCCTCCCGGGTCAGTCGACGCCCATGCACCCGTCCCTGCTCGTCCAGATCACGTCGCGCCGCGTCAGTCAGCGGTTTTTCCAGCGAATGGAGAAACCTCTTCATCTCCCCTGCCTCAGGACGATCCTTCTTCTTGGGCGGCATTTCACCCCATTCAACCCGATGAAAGACCTCCTCCCAGGTCTTGAGATTTTGAGGACTTGATGGATCAAATTTCAGATCTAGGAGATTCAGATCACCCTCGGCATCGATGTCATCGTGACAATCGTAACAATGACTTTCCAAAAACGGCTCAAGATCACTCCGCAGATCTCCGAAGGCAGAACTGAAAAGCAGCGGGATAAAAATCAACGATCTTTGGGACATAAACGCGGCAGCGATACGCCCAATCTTACCCTGAGATTTCATCTATTCCACTCTCATTAATCCCGTCTTCTTTACCCGCCGCCTCTCGGCAGGCTGGCAAATTTACCGGAATTCACAATTTACCGCCCTAATTATTCCGGAAAACCCGCAGATACTCCAGTTAGTGAAAAACGCATAGGCGGCCCCGCCTTACTCCCCGCACGGCCGCCGCGTCCCAGTCTCAAGATAGAGAAGGGCCTTTTGATAACTGGCTCCGGTGAGGAAGTGATCCAGGTTCCCATCGATCTCGCTCCGGTGTCCTTCGTGCCAGGACACGATCGCTTCGCTCACCCTCTTGAGGGCTTCGAGGTGGGCCCCGGGATCCCGGTCACGGAATTCATGATCGGCAATCACGGTAATTCGGGCTTCAAGGAGCTTGGCTAAGTCAGGGAAGTTCATCAAAAAACAGGCTTAAGGTTTCTTCTAAAAATAATCATCCGACAATTGAATTCAAAACGAGCTAAAATCCTGTCAAGGTCTGCCCCCTGCTTTGAATCCGCTCATCCCCGATGAAGAGCCGCGAGTCCCGCTATTTCTGCACAGCGGCGACGACTGAAATCTCTACCAGGAGTTCAGCACGTGCCATTCGTGCCTCCACACAGGCTCGTGCTGGAGCATGCCCTTCGGGCACCCAGGCATCCCATACTTCATTCATCGCTGCGAAATCCTTGATATCCCGCACGTAGACGGTTGCCGACAGCATGTTCTCCCGGTCTGAACCAGACTGAAGCAGAAGCGCATCCACTTTCTCAAGCATGGTCTCGGTCTGTTCGGCGATTCCTTTTGTGGAGTCCTTGCCAACCTGACCGCATAAATAGACGGTGTCATTGTGAATGACGATACGGCTCATGCGTTGCGTTGTTTCTTCCCGCTGAATGCTCATGCCATGGTGTTAGCTCTATTTGGAAAAGTAAAAAAGACCAATCCGGCAATGCCTCATTCTAAATGAGGAAAGACCGCCGTTAAAAAATCTTGGCAAGGAGGACCCGCGAATCAACAGCACCGGTCTACCCGGTCAGAGGGCCAGCTCTTCATCCCAGATCTTTTGGATGTCCTTACCCAAGGCGACCGTGTCCTCCCAGATATTCGGGAAGCAGCTCAATTTGTATTCATGAGAGGTGCCAATCTCCGGCATGACCCAAAGCTCGTTCGTTGGGCGGGGACCCTGCAACCAATACCTGAGCGCTTGCCTGACGAAGGGGCGGCACGCCAGATACTCAGGAGAAAAATCGCCCTGCCCATCGGTGATCGGCACCTGACAGTGTTGAGCGTTGAAAGGACGGATATGCCAAAGTGTGGCTTTCTGAAAAACGGGCACAATCTCAGGTGTGAGAAGCCGCGGGATGTAATCTTTAGCCATCAGGTGTTTCACCACGGCGGGGTGGGAGAAGTCGAAATTCATCAAAGGATCTTCTCCGGTATTGGCTTTGAAGCCTTCGATGATCGCGGCAGTTTTTTCAGGCGTCTCGGTGCAGGTGTCACGGTGGACCTCCAGATGCACCGGGGCATTTTGTTTCGCAGCTTCCGCCATCAGCTTGAGGGAGAGCTCAATGGCCTCCTCGACCGGCGTGTCGTCGTCGCCCAACTGACAATTAATCGGACCATGATCAATGGCCATAATCGCGGCAATTGCCGGGGAAAATTGCTCCGCCCTGGCTGCGTCAAAAGCACCGCCGAAACGCAACTTATACTCTTGGAGTAATTCTTTCAGCTTCGGGTTGTCGGGACTCCAGCAATAGCTCTGGAACCCGGCTTCCTTGATAGCCGAGAGCTGCGTGCGCAGGCCCGACTCAGTCGCGGGATCGGCTTCATCGAGAAGCGACCAACCATTGATGTGTATTTTTAACGAAGGAGGAGATGTTTGAGCCATGGGTTTTGAATTGAATTTTGGCAACTCCGATTTACTCGGGAAAGACACCGGGTTTGGCGGATCTATTGGTGAAGGCTTTAGTCTTCATTGGCGGGCCCGCAAAGGTAAAATTCCGGGGATTTGAAGTTGGGGTGCTCTGCAGCCGAAATTGGTCTACTTCAGCGTCTCAAAAGTCAGCGTCTGATCATTCCAAATCCGACTGCCGCCATTTTCCATCAGGACGCGATAGTAGTAAACCGTTCCAGATTTAAGTTTCGTGATCTCGACCCGATTGATCCCTGACCGGGGCTTTGGAATTTTCGCGACTTCTTTCCAAACCAAGCTGTTTAGAGCCTTACTAAGATCTGAGTTCTTCTCGGTTCCATGAAGCTTCCGGGGAGCAAAGGTCAAGGCATCAGAAGTCCCGTAATAAACCGCGCCCGCTTTCAGATCTCCGCCCTTTGGAATATTAATTTCAATCACGGCACTCTTCGAGGTCTCCTTGCTTGCCTGGATCTTGCCGTATTGAATGGGCATCTTGAAGATATTGTCAATCGAGGCACTTGCCAAAAAATAGGGTAATTCTCGCGCGCCTCCTCCCGCGAAAACTTGTGAGGCCCTATGCCGGTAAAGTCGAATTCCTCCGCACCCCATGGCA
This sequence comes from Akkermansiaceae bacterium, assembly GCA_029253285.1. GTDB lineage: Bacteria > Verrucomicrobiota > Verrucomicrobiia > Verrucomicrobiales > Akkermansiaceae > SW10. The sequence continues at coordinate 96,402 of JAQWZU010000067.1, forward strand.
TACTCCCCCTCCTTGGTCGTATACCAACTTTTGTTCGCCGATATCTTTCCGGAACTTCCTTTCCCCCCCGGTTGATAGCGCTCCAGAAACACCCACTTCCCCTCATCAAACGCCCACAGCCGACGCCTCACCTCGCGATAAACATCTCCGGTCCGCTCAACCTGCGGAGGACCGGGAACCTCGCAAAACGAACCAAGCTTCAAATGTTGTTTGGGCTTTCCTCCATGCCATTTATTTCCTGCTCCAAAGAACTTCCACGCCTTCGTCGGATGATCGAAATAGTATCCGTAGTAGCTATCGTAATTTTTGCCCGGAACGACTCTCAGCGCCTGAACGACCAACTCCGGCCGGTCCGGCATCGGAACCCAACCCCGCGGCTTCACGCCGGATCCCTCGTGCCCAAATCCACTGAACTCACCTTCCGGCGACCCCACACCCAAAAGGTGAGGCATCAATTTCAAATCCGTTGACGCTCCTTTCTTCCCCCACATCGAGAAGTTAAAACTCCCACCACTTCTTCGGTCATTTCCAAAGGTCGTTCCGTAGTAACCGAAGGGAGTGGTAATCGGAGAGTAACTGGAAACATCCGCGATGCTTCGGGTGGTAAAGACGAGAAGCTTTGCATCGCGCACCTTTCCGGTATCGTATGAGCCGTGAGCGGCGGCCGGACGCCAACGCACCCGAAGAAGATTGGCACCCTCAATGGCCGGACCAAAGGCATCCACACGATGGAGATGACCCACCCCCTTTGCCTGTCCCAAATTGGTCGCCTTCAGCGAAAAAAGATACTCGCCCGGCTTCTTCACATCGAAAGTCAAATTCCAGGGTTGCGCTTGAGCCGAATCCAACCGGGAAGTTTTCACCTTCTTCGTTTGACCTGCAAAATTCACTTCTAGGTCCGCCCCTTCTGCTACGACCTGCAAGTGCACATTGAAATGCACCTTCCCCGGATTCCGCACCAAAATATGCCAACGCAACGACCCTTCGGTTCGCTTCCAATCCAAATAGTCGTAGTTAGGTTTAATCAACTGCTCGTCCCCAACTTTCGGAAGGTCCGACTCTCCTTTGGCGACACACACGCCCTTGGAAAAGAAGCCATTACTCGCGGTCAGAATCAATTTTCGATCGCTTGCCACTTGCCCAAAATAGGAATACTCCCGGCCCATCTCATCGATCCCTCCGGCAATAAGCTTAGGCTCATTCTTTAATTGCCCAAACCCTTCCGGCACTTCCAGAGCTTGAAGTCCAATGCTTCCTGCCACCAACACACCACAGGTTCTGAGCGCAACTTTCAGTTGAGATAAATAGGAAGTCATTTCTTCTTTCGTTGATCTGTTCCAGTAATGACACTACTCCAACTCACGTCAACACTGGGAAACTATCCGGGTATTCGTCAAAGGATGAAGGCCATCCCTCGATGTCTTTGGAGCATTGAGGTGAACCCGATGACATTCGAGGAATCCACCTAAAAAGAAAATTCCCGCAATAAGCTCGGGCACATCCGGGTTCGATGAAACCACTTCGGCAGCCGGAGGATTTCATCAACGATCCTCTTACGACGGCGGATTCAGACGGGCCACGTAAATCCGGTGTGGCATCTCTTCATCATCCTTGTGAGATGGCATCGGATACTCTTTCAAATTGAAGCCGGCTTTCTTCAGCGCCATTTCAAGTCTCGGCGATGGGATCGCCATCCAATAAGCCAGACAGCCGCCCGGATTCAGCGATTCCCGCAGCAGCACCATAAAAGCTGGCGTATAGAGGTTAACATTATCCTCGGTAATCACCGCATCGGGCGTGTCGTCGATATCGATCAGGATCGCATCGTAGGTGTCACCATCTCCGAGACAGTCGAAGAGATCGGCCAGAATGACATTCGTTCGTGGGTCATCGAGCAAGGCACCATTGTGCTCAACCAAGTAAGTGCGGTTCCATTCGATGACCCGATTCATCAATTCCGCAACATCGACGGTGGCCGGCGAGCCCACCAACTCCAGTACCCGCTTGAGGGTGAATCCCATCCCCAAGCCGCCGATCAGAACCCGCGGATGCTCAGGCCGGGTCGCCGCCCCTTCCACCAGATCGATACAGCCCAAATCTGCGAGCATCTGTTCGGACCATGTCAGGCTCGTGCTCATCAACACCAAGTCGTTGTATTCCAGAATTAAATCCCCGCCCTGCTGATACAGGGCAAGCAAGTTTCCATCGGGGAGACTGGTTTGGTCCAGTTGGATATAGTCCTTCACGGGGCAAAGTATTGTCAGATCCGCCTCCCCGACAAGGGCATTGCCTCTCCCCTCCTACTCCGGACCAAGGCGCCCCTTGTTAGCAGCTATCCCCGGCTCCAGCACCTGCCACTGACTCTCGTCCCAAATCCCCACCTCGGACGGTCCTCAATATTTCAAGGATTCCACACCAAAATTACAAATTTCGGCTACCATCTCACCTGACGGCTTTTTGCCGGATCAGGGAGTCGGTGGCAGGTGGTGATGGTGGAGTTGCTGCTTTTCAAAGAGGGTTTCTCTTCCTCCGGGAGAGTCGTCGGACTTCCAACCAACCCGTCTATTACCGATGGGGCATCGTATTTTTGACTGTCACCCGACCGGCGATCCCTGATCTAATCGGAAGTCACCCCCTCAAATGGAACGCTTTCCTATCAAACTCCTCATTTCCGGTTTGCTCTACCCGTGGATGATCCAGCCTTCGCTTGCGGGTGTCGTGTCGGCGACCCTAAACTTGGTCGACGAGCCAAACGTGAACACACTGGCGATCTCGCTGGCGATTCCGGAGTTCGAGACCGGTAATGACACGACTGATCTTAGCGGCACGGTGGAGGCGACGCTGCAGATCGATCCTGTGGACGGAGTGGTCTCGCAATTGACCTTCACCGGCGGTGCCATATCGGGCACCCCGATCACTCTCGCTGGCAACAGCACCCTCTTAATTAATCCCGGTGGCTACACTTTTAATTCGAATATTCTCTCGGGGAGAGTCAATACAATCGCGCCTCCGGGGTCAGTCGACAATGTCCCGGGCGCCGGGGATTTCTCCGCCGCGCGCCACGAACTCGCCATCAATGGCGGCGTCCTCAGCGGCCTTTTGAGCAGCACCTTCGTCAACGAGAATGTGAACCAGGATTTCGCGGCAAACCCGGTCTACGCAAAAGGATCAGGAATCGGTAACGTGGCTTCCAACTATCGCGCCGATCTCTCCAACGAACAAAATTCGGTCTACGACATTGTGGTGTTCCTCGGCGTGGGATCCACGACAGAGGTGCAGGCCGGAGCTGCGACCGTCACCTTTGGGGCCTCGGGAACAATCAAACTAGCAGGTCAGGTCAGCGTCCCCTACCTGCCACTCATTTTCAATTTCTCACCCAATCCGCAGATTGTGGTCAATGGCGACACGACCGGACTCGATTACAGTGTGCAGAATGCCGATTCGTCCTCAATCGATCAGGGAGTTGGAGGCTTGAACCCGACAAATCTTGGCGCCAGAACCATCTCGCCGCCAGCCGGCAGCGACACGACCTACACCTTCATTGCGGGCAACGAGAACGGCACGGTAAAGCGGTCCACCACCGTGCGTTCGGTCGCGCAAGGATCGGCGACCTTCCGCTACGTGCGCTTCACGCCGGTGCGCCTGAAGGGAGACCTTCCTGGCATCGCATCCGCCGATAGCATCCAGATCGCTGACTTCCAATTTTTCGAAGGTTCGACCGAGCGGGTTCCCATTGAAGCGAGTAATCCCGGCGGCGCCAATCCTGGCGGAGAGGGACCGGAAAAACTAATCGACGGTGACTCCGCCACCAAGTGGCTTGACTTCAACAAGGGCTGCGTGATCTTCGACTTCGGATCAGCAGTCACCATCGACCGTTATCGCTTCAGGACGGCGAATGATTTTCTGGAACGCGATCCGGTGGCCTGGATTTTAGAGGGCAGCGACGGCCAAACGGCCTGGTCGATCATTGAGGCCATCACGGTGCGGCAGGATGACTACCGGGAAGACTTCAACCATTTCACCCCCTCTGCACGCAAGGCTTACACCCAGCTCATCCCGATCCCGGCAATGCCGGCGATCCCGCCGCCGGTCATTACCCAATTCTCTCCCTCTCCCCAGATTCTCGTGAATGGAGAAACGACAACCCTTGGCTGGGACACCACTGCGGCGACCTCCCTCGAGATCGCCAACTTCGGTTCTATTTCCGGTGACAGCGGCAGCATCACGGTCTCTCCCGCGGCCGACACCGATTCGAAATATACCCTGACCGCCGCCAATGGCGCGGGACGGGAAGTCAATGTGACTCTGCTTGTGCGCACCGTGGCCCAGGGCTCGGCGAATTTCCGTTTCCTGCGCTTCACGCCTGCGCGGCTCGCCGAGGAGCTCCCCGGATTTGATGCTACCAATAGCGTCCAACTCGCGGAGTTTGAATTTTTCAACGGCGTGATCCAGATCGCACCAGTCACCGTGAGCAATCCGGGCGGGAACAGCCCGGCCGGCGAGGGTGTCAGTAAGGTCATCGACGGCGATCCCGGAACAAAGTGGCTCGACTTCAACAAGGAGGGGCTGGTGTTCGATTTTGGCAGTCAAACCAACATCACCGCCTATCGCTGGACGACGGCGAACGACGAACCGTCGCGCGACCCGGTCTCCTGGTCGTTGGAGGGCAGCAACGATGGCACGAACTGGAGCCTGGTCGACAACGTCACTAGGAACCGCGCCAAGCCCAGCGAAGATGTCGCTATCTATGCGGGTCTGCCCCGAGGCGCGACAACGCCCCCGATCCCGGTGCCGGATGCCAGCTCGCTGCTGCCGGTGATTTCGCAGTTTATTGGCGACGCCCCGTTTCTCGTCTCCGGCGAACCACTCGTCCTGACTTGGGCAACCAGTGGGGCGGCAAGCGTCTCCATTGATCAGGAGATCGGGGCGGTAACGGCAACCGGATCGACAAGCGTAATACCGGCCTTCGATACGACCTACACCATCACCGCCACCAGCCCGGCGGGTAGTGTCACCGAGCAATTCACCACCACTGTCGTGACATCGACCATCGGGCGAATTTGCTACGAGGACTTTGACCTCGCGGGGTATGAGCTCGGTCTGCTTGGCGATGCTGGGATCGTGAATGATTTTGCGGATATTCCCCTGCCCGGCGACGTCAACCGCCTGCGTCTCACGCCGGATTCGGACGGCAAGTGTGGCTCAGCCTGGTTTCGCAAACGGGTCGATCTCTCGCAGGGATTTCAAACCTGGTTCGACCTGCAATTTATGGCCGCCAACAATAGCGGTGCGGACAAGCTCACCTTCACCATCCAGAACAGACCGGAAGGGACCGGCGCGGAGGGGAACCTGCGCTCCGAGGCTTTCAAAATCAGCTTCGATTCCTACCTCAATAGCGGTGACCCGAGCGCTGGATTCATCGAGCTGGTTGACGGAAATCTGGTGTTGGCTACGATCGATCTCACCGTCATTGACGGAATCGACCTGCCGGGGAGCGTTCCCAATGACCTCTCCAGCGACGACTTCGAGGTCGCACCTTACCCGGTGCGAGTCGCCTATGTCCCTGGCGACCTCGACCTTTTCTTCCAGGGGGTACAGGTAATCGACAGCCTCGATGTCGATCTGGGGGCGACCGACGCACTCGACGAGAACGGTAAAGCCTACGTAGGATTTTCAGCCTGCACCGGAGTATTCTCCGAGTATCATGACATCACACGCTGGATCCTGGTCGAAGGCCCGCCCGCGCCGCCACTAAAGATCACGGAGTTCGCGGTAGATCTAGATACCGACACTGCAATCTTCACCTTCACCTCAACCCAGTTCCGCACCTACACTATCGAGGAATCCGACGACGGGCTCGTCTTCACGAAATTGACCACCGGTATACCCGGCGCCGCTGGCACCAGCGAAACAACCACCGCCCCGATCAGCTTCACCAAGACAAGCCAAAAGATGTTCCGCGTCGTCGATGAGAAACCTTCGCCTTAAGGTCGGCGGCTGATGCGATAAAAGCCATTGGGTTCGCCACGGGGATCGTGGGTCAGACTTGAACTCCCGCCAGTCGCGGTCAGCGTCGCGACTGTTACAAATGGATTCGTCTCCACGTCGGCAGTGAATTGCAAATCGTAGGTGCTTCCGACATCGCTGTTCCAGGTGATGGTGTATCCACCCGCAACCTGCGAAATCCCAGTGATGAAAAATTCTCCGGTATTCGGACCTGCCGCAGTGATTTTCAAATCAGAGATCGTCAGCGTCTCGGTCGAAGAACCGGCAGCACCGACGATGACAATCTGCGCCGTCACCGCGTCCGCAGGGAGCTGCGCGGAGAGCGGTATATTGATGTCGAGCAACTCCGTATCCTCTGCGCCTGGCGCGAACTCTTCGTTCGTCAGCCAGCGATTTCCATCAGTGTCCAAGCCGCCGTTAACCAAATCGATCCGCCAGCCCTTCTCGGCACTGTCGATCACTTCGACCCAAGCGGAGAAGGTGGCCGGGGCGTCGAAGTTGCTGCGCTCGCTTGTCTCCGAAGCGTTAAGCATCAGGCTGACCTGGGCCGGAGGAAAGACGGCAAGGTCGATCGGCTGCGAAAGTATAGCAGCCCGCTCGTCGGAGTCGTTGATGACAAACTCCCCGGCAGTCCCCGTCCCGATCCATTCATCCGGCGAGTAGTATACGTTGAAGTCCGTCCCCGCACCAAAGTCGATCTGCCCCATCACGGTCAGTGGCGGCTGGGCTGCCGGAATAAATCGCACGTTGCTAATGGCGAAGGTCTCGCTGTTCGAGTCATTGAGCGCATCGATATTTACCACCGCGCCTGTCATCCCCTCTGGGAACGGGACTACCAAAGGGCGGAAGAAATCCACGCGCTGACTATCTGCAAGACCAACCCCGAACTCGTCGCCGTTCAACGAACCGCTTCCATCTGTATCGAGCGCCACCGGAATCAGGGACAGGAGGGTCGGTCCGTCGGCGCCGTTGTCGACCTCCACCGTCGCCGAAAAACGATCATCGGCTTCGAAGTTTGAACCATTGCTGGTATCTCTTGCCGTGAAGTCCACCACCACCAGCCATGGAATCGTATTATCACCCAATGCCGCCCGCTTCGAGGACATGACTGCCGGGTTTCCATTGTTCAGTTCAAAGGAAAAGTCGGCCGGATTTGTCCAAACTGAAAGCTGCTCAGCCAAAGAGAAAACAGTCGCCGGCTCACCATCTTTTATTACTCCGAAAGGCAGTGATCCGATTCCCTCGTCGCTCAACCGCAGGTCGAAACCCAGATCACTGCTTGTAGCTGAACTTTGGTGGAGCGAGACCGCTATGGTGTGGTCGCCGGCAGTGAGCCCTCCGATGCCAGTAATGATCGAAACCGGATCGTTTTCGTCGCCGGTTCGGCTCGCCAGGGACAGATAGGTGTCGTCATCGTCGAAGTTCACGCTCTGCCAGCGCACCCCGTCGATGTAGATCACTGCTCCATCATCGACGATCATTTCGAGCGCGAGATATTCGACACCCACACCGAGCGTGAAGTCATGACGGAAGTAGGCGGTATAGCGGGCGTCTTCAACTGGCGGAGTGAGCGTGGTGGCGAGGCCGCCATTATTCCGAAAATAGGTAACCGTGCCGTAGCCGATCGGCGCCGGGCCGTTCCCAGCGTCGAATCCCCCCGCCGGGGTCACGAAGCTAGGTCCGTTATATGCGCCAAAGGCGTCGGTCTTGAGAAACCAGGTAGTATTAAAATCGTCGTCGGCTACTGCCGGGTCGATCGCGTCACTCGGATGCATATAATCCCAGTTTGATCCGAAAGGGATCAGATCGAGAGCGGACGCAAGAGAGGTCGCAACGGAAAAGGTAAGAGCTGCAAGGGAGTTGGGGGGCATACCTGCCATATTGAAGGCAAACAAAGGCCGAGTCTATTTAAAATCTCAAAAGCACTCGTTCACAATTGGCCTAGTCTTCTAACAGGGTCCATGAATGCTTCAACCAACCAATCGTCCGCAACTGGCAGTCCGAATAACTCGCCTGTAAGAATTCCTCCGGCCCTCGCGTTCAATTCTCCCTCAATGAAAACCATTTTTCTCCTCGCCACCAGCCTCACCCTCGGCTTCGCCAAGGCCCAGAACACCAGCCCAGTCGATCCCACCAAATTCGATCACCCCGTCAAGGTGGCCTGTGTTGGCGACAGCATCACCCAGGGCGTCGGCGCCAAGCGCGGAAAGTCATGGCCCGCGCAACTGCAACAAATGCTTGGCGAAAAATGGAAGGTGGAAAACTTCGGCCTCAGCGGCACCACCCTCATGAACAGTGGCAACAAGCCTTACCAGAAGTCACCCCACTTCAAGCGCGCCAAGGCCTCCGCTGCCGATGTCGTCGTCATCATGCTCGGAACCAATGACACCAAGCCCAACAACTGGAAGCACTTCGAGAAAGACTACGAAAAAGACTACCGCGACCTCATCTCACACTTCTCCTCCCAAGCCGGCAAACCTCGCATCTTCCTCTGCCTCCCACCCTACATCGCCAAGGATGGTAACTGGGGCATCAACGACCCTAATACCGTCGCCCAAAAACCAGTCGTCATGAAAATCGCCAAAGGCCTTGGCCTCGGCCTCATTGATGTCCACAGCGCCCTCAAGGGAAAGGACGACCTCATCCCCGACAAAGTCCACCCCAATACCGGGGGTGCCACCGTCATTGCCAAAGCGGTCCACCTCGGACTCACGGGCAAGAAAGCGACCGACTAAACACGGCCCCTTCCACATGCCCTCCCTCGCAATTCCAGGATCTCCCAAAAGACGGGCTCATCCCGCCTCCTCGCCGACTCCTAACAGGCCGATAGCTCGCAATCTACGATGAACCGCCTGCCAAAAAAGACCTTGGCAATGCGTGCCGGATATCCATGCTCTCAGCCAGCAAGAATCGTGACGAAGCTGCGCAACACCAGCCCTCCTGTCCTTTTCGTCAAAAGAAACCTCCCAGAAGAAATTTAGCACTGAAAATATGAGAAATAAAAAAATCGTCATTATTGGAACCCGGACCTGGGAGCTCACTTCTATTCACCTTGATTACTTTATTAAGAATGACGCGAACATTGTCGGCATCCTGGAATCACCTACCGAGGGGATTACCACAACGACCTCGGGTGGCAGCTCAAGCAAGCCCATCAATGTTGTTGCCGAAGAGCTGGGCATTCCAATCATCTGCGGCAAACCGAAAGATGAAGGTGTCATGGATCAATTACGCGAATGGGCACCTGACATGGTTGTTGTCATTGGGTATCAGTTCTTCCTACCTGATGACTTTCTCAATATCCCCCCAATGGGTGTTGTAAACTTCCATACATCTCTGCTGCCTCGACATTGTGGAAGACATCCGGGCTTTTGGACAATCTGGTACGGGGATGAGCAGTCAGGGATGGCGGTTCACTTTATGGATTCTGGTTTGGATACCGGTGAGATTGCCTACAAGTCGTATGTGCCCGTTGAGGATGGTGATACTGTCGATTCCCTTTATGACCGAATCTGGAAGAACGATGAGAGCATCGTAAAACAACTTCTTGACGATATTGACAACGATTGTGTGCCTAGAACGCCTCAAGACAGAACTGAATATACCTACAACTATGTTCCACATGAAAAGGACTTTGAGTTCGATTTCAGGCAGCCGGCTCAACTACTCGTGAACAGACACTTGGTGAAGCCCAACAAATCTTATATTGTCCTCAATGGCGAAAAGTATCCCGTCTCCAAATGCTCCGCGATTGACGAACCGACAACCTCACGAAATTTCAAGTTGAATACACCCTATGAGTGCAATGGAAATCTGGTGTATATGACCCCTAATAAGTGGCTTCAAATTGACCAACTCATCCAGAATGACGAACCTTGTTCCGGCTTAAAAGTTGCAGGAAAAGCACTCGACCAGATCACTAAGATCGGCAAATAGGAAAGCGCCTTGGGACTGAATTCCTAAAAACAATCCATTTACAAGCCCCGCCTGCGAAAATCGCAGCGCGGGGCTTCTTTATTGCCGAACCAGACCTTGCTTGATGACCTACCTTTTGTTGGCGCACCAACCATCACCCCAACCGCGATCAGTGGAATGGTCATGGAGGCCGACACTGCCCTCGCAATCACCCAAAGGGATTCTCATACCAGAAGACCCCCAACTGATCCCGCTCTTCACAGCATAGAATATCCAAATCTCCATCGCCATCGACATCACAGGGCACCACGCGGTCATACTTCAGGCCCGGCTCTCCGGCGATTTCATGACTCTGCCATTCCTTATCAAAAGGTGTGCCTTTCCATGACAACCAACGCGTGCCCGAGAGTGGACCGGCAGCCCCTTCACAACTGAAGACGATATCGTTCTTCCCGTCTTGATCCACATCAAAAACCGCCGTGCTTTTTCCTCCGCCGACACCCTTGGGAAGAGGAATGACATGCTCACTCCAGCCGGTCTTTCCCCTCCGGTACCAAACGACGGATCCCTTATCAATGGCCACCACATCATCGCGACCATCCTGATCGAGATCACCGTGGGAGATGAATTTAATTTCACGGTCATTTCCACCAAGGTTGTGGCGTTTCCAAACCTGCCCTTCCGCCACCGCATCACTTCCCGGATACTCCAACCAATAGACTCCCCGCTTCGCTCCTCTGCGGTCACTAATCAAGACATCGTCATCACCATCCTGATCCATATCGACCTTGATGAGAGACATGATCCATCCGGCGTCTTGCAGTTTATGAAATTTCCAGTTCGCCAGGTCCCGCGCGTTATCGGGAACCTCCAGCCATCCCACACTTCCATTCTTCCCCTTCGAACTCACGATCAAGTCCATTCTGTTCTTCCCGTCGATCTGCATCGGCAGGGCATACATCCAGGATTGCTCTCCCGCAGTCGCAGGGATGACCTCTGTTTCCCATTTGTCCTCCTTGAGATAATCTTCCGCTTTCGTTGGCGCCCAATGAACAAACATCGATTTGGTTCCCCCTTCACACGAACTCACCACATCCATGGCGCCATCGCCATCGAGGTCCACAAAGAGGGCATCTTCCGCCGACTTCACCTTTCCCACCGTCACCATCGGCCAGAGTGACTTTGCCTTCTCCCGCCCCGGGTGCACATACGCCCGCACCACACCCCCTTCTTCCCATCCGGTCGCAATATCCAGCAATCCGTCGCCATTGACATCCTCCAAACGAACTCCGTCGGCCCCCTTGGACGTATTATCAATGGTATGCAGAGCCCAGGGCTCGTCGGCCAGAGCGAGACAACTGAAAAGGAAGAAGACTGACTTTGTCATGAATCTCACGCCCCCATTATTTCACCGCCGCCGGACCCCAAACCTTCTGCATGAGCTTGAATCCCTTTGGGTCGTGGTCCCGGAGTTCGGCCGCCACGAAGGGATAGAAATCATTTCGATAAAGATAGGCTTCGGTGGCTTCGGCGAAATACTCCTTATGATTCGTAGCCGCGTAATGGCGCACGGTGCTTCCGGTGAAGAGCTGCACTTTCTCTAAAATCCCTTTTTCCATTGCGCCATTGTATGCCGCGAGAACATCGGGATCATTGAAGCCGAGAACCTGATCGTGATAAGCGTGTGCCAGTTCATGGAGAATCACGGCAGGGTGCTTCAGCAATTGGTCTCTGGAAAATAAAGCCGCTGCTCTGGTAACGTGGACCTTCTTGTTGAGGCGGGGATCGTAACCGTGATCGATCAACCACTTGGCGCCGGGATGATACTGCATCGCGCTCAACTCAGGATGCTTGCGCTCTAGCCAAATCTCCATCGTCTTCATCTTTTTCAAAGGCTCTTCCGGCAGGAGAATGGCAATGCGTTGCAAATGATTGGCTAACATTTTGAGGGCCTGCTTCCCTTCTTCCCCATGTTTCCCGCCCTTCAACAGAGCTGGATCAACATGCACCGTCCATCCCTCGATATTCCTCTGCACGGGTTCGATCCAACCAATCTTTTGGGGTGCCGCGGTTTGCCCCAAGGTCATCCAAGCAAATGACAGGATAAGAAACAGCGGGGCCGTCAGACGAAAGGAACAAAAAGTGCGCATGGTGCATTTACTGGGACAAACAGCCGAACCTTTCTAAATCCGAATCAGCAAGCGAAGGAATCACCTTCCAAACAGCGATGGTGATACCGCCTTCAATTGCGGATCAACCTTGCGGTGGTCCTCAGCAGTTTTATCGTCCCCCCGGGACTGCAAGTAGATCCCCGCGCGCGCCCAGCTTCTGTGCAGTGTCCCGGTCATGGTGCCCGTACAATTTGAGCTTTCAGGGCCAATCTCCTTTTCCCATCACCGCCTACGACAACTACTAACTTGAGAGAGCGAGCAATGCCGCTACTAAAACTCTCTTCATAAAAATGCTATTTGAGCCCCGTGACTTTCAAGGTCCCGGCTCCCCCGATATATTTCGGGTGGGTCTTGGACGAGAATGTTCCCACTCCCTGATCCTTCCCGTCGATGAAAAACGCTCCCACGGTTTCTCCCGCATCCAGCACCAGCTTCTGCGGCGATGAGCCATTGGCTCCTTCCAGCGACAAAGTCACATCATTTGGAATCACTCCCCCTGAATCTTTCGCGAGCACGAGCGAGCAATTGCCCCCAATGACCACGTCACCTTTCCCAAGAGATCCCTTCTTGCCTCTCACCAAGACCCGGAAGGCTTGTTTCATGGAAGAGAAAGCTTCAAACCCTCCGGTAAAAGAATTGGCAGCTTCAAAAATGATGGTGTTCTTATTCACCCCGTTGATGGTCAACTTTCCGGGACCGGTGATCGCTTTGGCAAACAAACGGGTTTTCGAATGCCCACTGGTCGAAGCACCACCCCATATTTCGGCATCGCCAACCAATTCCACCGGCCCCAAATCGCAATTATGGGTTCGAAAAATGAGCCGGGCGTCATGATGGAGGACTAGCTTCGCCGGATCTTTTGGTAGGAGAGCGAGACCTTTATCGCCCCACAAAACCAACGACGCTTTTTCTCGAAGAAGCAAGGATCCGGAGAACGATGGGATCTCAGCCTCCTCCAATTGTACTGCGACTCCTCGCCCGATAATCGCATTATCATCCCCTTGAGGAAGCGTGTCATTTTGCCAATTTTCGGGCACCGCCCAGCTATTTCGATTGTTTTTGTCGCTCCGGGTCATGACCACGCCTGAGACTGTCGGCCGTAGAAGAAACTCATGCGGGGCCAAAGCCCGGGCGGTAAAACGTAATTCATCGAGAGCAAGTCGGTCCGGGTTTCCTTTCGCGCCAACTCGGAGAGGATTTACTTGATTGATCGATAAGCCGGCATGGGAAAGTTCCTTGGCGGCCACTTGTTGACCATCCAGAAAAAGCCGCATTTCGCCAGCTCCTCCGCTGTAATCATGGTCCCACACCACCCCAAAGTGATGCGCCTTCGAATCAGCCACCCTTACTTCTTCAGCAAGCGCCTGGGTGATTTTGCTACCTGAATCGTAAAAGAAACTCATCTGACCCTGGGTCATCCCCCGTCCCGGGGGGCGGAGATCCAAATGCCATCCTTGTCTCCTTTTTTCCCCCGAGCGGGTTCCCAAAAGAAAGACCGGACGTTTCAAATTTCCTGCCAGAAACCAACCCTCAAAGGTAAATGACTTCTTAGCGCTTAAGACAAACTCACCACTGGGTTCGGCCTCCTGCCATACACCGATCTTGAGCGCCGAGGTGTTCTCTTTCAGATTGAGCGGAATTGGATCAGGAGCAATGGGACCAATCTTTTTTCCTTTTGCCACTAACTCTAATTCAAAAAATTTGCCGCCATCGATAAGCGGACCGTTCTCAGATTTCCCATCCATCCGCCACCAGGCTCTCAACACGGTGTCTACCGGTTTCGGTTTTGGAGGCACGGGTTTCGGATTTGGCGTATCCACTTTAGCCGCAACGACTTTTCCCTCATTCGGATCAGGAACATCCGCTTTCATCGGAGCTTCTGGAATCCTACTGACCGGATCACTCTCCACTTCGGGAGCCATCGGTTCCGGGAGATCTCCCCTAGGCGTTTCCTCAACCCTAGCGACCTTTTTCGCTCTTCCTTTCTTAGGATTTTTCCCCTCCTCCGCTTTGTCATTTTGCACGACTGGAGCCTCCTTGGCCTCGTTCATTTTGAGATAAAGCCCAAAGCAAATCACCAAGACCGCTGCCACTGCCAGGATGATCTTGGGAGCTTTGGATGGCTTGGCACTGGCCAGCACCGGATGCGTCCCGGTCAACTGCCCCATACTGGCCACCTGCCCGGAACTAATCAAAGAAACCGAGCCCTGGCCAACCCTCATGTCCATCAGGCTACCGCCCTGGGACACCACCACTTCCTGACCCTCAACTACAAATTCGTATGTGCGTAGGAAAAACGGCCGCATTGACAGCGCGGTCGCCTCGAGATCTTTTCGGTAGGCGGGAATGTCAAATTCGACTCTTCGAAATTCCAACTCCTGCGTTTCGGTATCGTAGATCACATAGCGCGCCCGGAGATCCTCCGGATTGCGCGGCTCACCCACCGAACCCACATTGACAATATAGCGACTATCGGAATCCAGCGTGAGATCGCCGTCGGTGAATTCATTGACCTCACCGAAAATGTCCATCTCAAAGACCTTGGGCAAATGGGTATGCCCGATGAAGGTCACAAAGTGTTTCCCGGCCTCAAAATTTCTCTGTGCAACTTCGAGATCACTGATGTAACCGAACCTCCCTGGTTCTTCGATTTCAGCATGAACAAAAAGAACATCACCGGCTTCAATCGCCAATGGCACGGAAGACAGGAACTCTTTCCCCGCTTCGTCCAACTGACCCATCGTCCATTCGATGGCTTCCCGGGCGTGGTCATTGAAAATGGAATAATCCATCATCCCCACCGCCGCGGCATCGTGATTTCCCATCACGAAGTTTCCCGTCACCGCCCGAACAGCCTCAAGAACTTCGGCCGGCTTTGGCCCATATCCCACCACATCACCCAGACAAACAACCTCCTCGATCTTGCACTCGCGGAAATCCGCCAGAACCGCTTCCCAGGCGGGAAAGTTGGCGTGAATGTCTGATACTATCGCGTAACGCATGGCGTTCTGGTGGAAATCGGGTTCAGACTATAAAACCGATTGGCCATTTGGGAATCATAACCCCATAAAATTTCATCCCGTCAATTCCGTCATTTCTCCACTACTATCGGCAAATTTGTCTACCGGAGCATCCACCGCGTTAAGCACTGAGACAAAGAGATTCGCAAGCGGCACCTTATTCTCACCCTCGTAAGAGTGCAGGTTTCCATGCTTGAAACCGAGCGCCTTTCCGCCGGCCACCTGAATCGGGTAATTCTTGGTGCTGTGGGAAGCGTGCGGGTGGGCCGAGCCCCAAACCACGACCGTTTGGTCGAGCATATTGCTTTCGCCTTCCGGAGTATTTCGCAAGCGCTCCAGAAAATAGGCATGCTGCTTGGCCCGCCAATTATCCCATTTTCCTGATTCAGTCGGGCGCTTGTGGGCGATGTCGTGGGTCGCTCCTTTGTAACCGAGCACGTAGTTGGCGTAATTCCACATCTCACTCCCACTGGATTGCTCGCTTTCGAGCATGAGGGTGGCGAAGCGGGTAGAATCGGTCTGGAAAGCCAGATAAAGCAAGTCATACATGCATCGGGTGTACTCCTCGGGATCCTTGTGGGAGACTTCAAGGTTTAGCCCTTTGGTATCGACATCTGGAAGTGACTCATGAGTCCACTGGCTGGTGCGTTCGACACGCTTTTCCAACGCGCGAATGGAGTCGAGATACTCTTCCAGTTTCACCTGATCTTCTTTGCCAAGCCGACCCTGAAGCTTCTTGGAGTCGCCCATCATCAAATCGAGCACACTTGCCTCGCGCTTGAGGTCGGCGCGAACTTGTTCGATTCCTTTTCCAGCGTAGGGATTGAAGAGGCGGTTAAAAATTTCCTGCGGGCGATGCATCGACGGGATTGGACGACCGGGACCGTAATGAGAAAGCGTCTTGGCGCTGCCGTATGAACCAGTGCCACCTTCAGTGCCAAGAACAAGAGAAGCATAACGTGTCTTGTGTCCGCTCATCTTTGCCGCGAGTTGATCCACCGAGATGTTATTTGTCTTCTCCGTTCCCGACATGTCGGCACCGGTTGCAAAAACATCACCGCTGCTGTGACCACCCATTCCGACTCCGCCCGCGTGTTCGAGACCACGAAGATAACTCACCGAATTCTTCAGCGACTTAAAAGGTGATGCGGATTGATTAAACGAGAGCGGTCCAGCCTCCTTGCAGGGCCACCAGTTCCAATCGTGGTGCGAACCATCTTTGTTTTTGGGCTCGTATACTCCGTAAGCAATGTAGCTCACCACCATCCGCTTGGGCAATGCTTTGCCAGGGGTCGTCTTTCCCCACGACATTCCCTGAAGAAATGGCAGGGCCAAGGCGGCACCGCCACCCCGGATAAATTCACGTCGATCAAGATGCCAGGATTTTTGCTTCATGGATTATTGGTAAATGTTGGGCTTTGGCAGACGGATACAATGATGTCCTGAAGTTTGTAGCCGTTTCCTTTCGCCAGTTTGAGTAATCTCTCGACTTCAAATCGATCACGATAAGTGAGCTTCCTTCCAATACTGTAGGTCAGCAACCTCCGAATGACGTTTTCAACAATCTCATCCTGACGTTCCTTAAGAAGGTATCGTTTGAGCTTCGGCATCCCGTCGACCTCAGGTCCATGAGGCACTCGCGATGAGGCATCAACTTCCTCCGTGTAGATTGACTTCAAATACTCTTGATAGCCCGCGAAGGTCTTGTCACTTTTGAGATGAAAGCCACGCACACGGACTTTCTCTTTCGGCACGAGGGGCTGGTATTTTCCGATCGCGCTGTAGCGTTCAAATGGAATCCCCCATGGATCGAGTCGCACGTGGCAATCGGCGCAGCTTTCCTGCTGCCGGTGAAGCGCGAGGAGATCTTTAATCAACACCGCTTCATCCGCGGAATCTCCGGCCGAATCGGACAACGCCGGGACTTCCGCTGGCGGAGGTTTCACCTCGTGACCCAAAATAGCCTCACGCAACCAGACCGCCCGATAGATCGGATGAGGAGCAGAGCCCGTGGAGTTTCCGATTAACATTGCCCCCTGGGTCAACAATCCGCCAAGGCGATGCTCTGGTTTGACTGGAATGGCACGGAGCGTTAATCCGCTCACTCCATCAACACCATAATGCGCCGCAAGCGGTTCATTGAGATAGGCAAAGTCAGAGTCGATGACATTCATTACGCTCGCGTTGGTTTTAATCAGCTCACCAACGAAGCCCACTGTCTCCTCAAGCATGTAATCACGAATGGTCGGGCGAAAGAGCTGTTCCTGACCACGTCGTTCGCCAAGGTGCACCGTATAAAGAAAGCGAGGAAAAAGATCGCGGTTGATGTTTACCGTTTTCATCTTGGCGATGCTCAACCACTGGGTGGAGAAATTCTCCACAAAACCTTCCGCGCGTTTATCCAAGAGGAGTCGTCGCGTTTGCGCTTCGATGACCGCTGAATCAGTCAGCTTCCCCGAAGCAGCGAGATCAAACAACTCTTTATCAGGCATACTCCCCCAGAGGAAATAGGAGAGCCGTGAAGCGAGTTCATACGGCTTGGTTGCGGCAGCCTGATCAATCACCGTGTGAAAAAGAAACTGCGGCGAGACGAGCACCATCGCCAAAGTTTCCCGCATGGCCTCTTCGAGAGTCTCAAATTCGGCATCGTAAATCTTGAAGACACGGTAGTAGTGGTCGACCTCATCCCTGGCCACCGGTCGCCGAAAGGCTCTCGTCATGAAACGCTTGATTACCTCGTAGGCATACTCGGCAGGTTTACTCTCGCGCAGGGATGATTCGAAAAGAATACGCGTATGATGATCCGGCGGCCAAATCTCGCTCACGGGCGCTTCGAACTCGATCGATTCGAGGACCACCCGCGGCGCCTCCAAACTCCACGACGCATCAAAACCACTCTTGCGATGATCGTTAAGTTCGCCGTTGTCGAAAATATTCTGAGCCGTAATGGTGATACTCGGAGGACGAACTTTATTTCGGTGCGTGCTGGATGGTTGGACCGGCACATTCTCGATCCGCCCGCGAAACTCATACTCTCCGGGATTGTCAGGAGTATTTGTCAAATGAACAACTCCCACTTCGTGGCAGATCCCCGATCCCGAATCATGTCGGAGGTTGGTTCCCATCACCACACGAAGCGGCACCTCCTGAAAGCCGGGAGGAAGATTCCCTGACGCCTTGACGCGAAGTTTAAACTCACCGGTTTTGGGCCAACTTTTCAAGCCCATCGTTTTGTTACCCAGACCAGGTCCCTGATAGACCCCGATTTCAGCTTGGGTCAATCCTCCCTTACCGGGCTTGCCATGGTCCCATTTCGCGCTGCTCTGATGAAGCTCCGGCTTACCGGGATCGACAATGGCACTCGCCATCGCCTTGCGGGCGGCCTCCTTGTAACGAATCAATTGATCCGGCCCGATCATCATCATCTGCGCGGTATTGTTGAAATGATACGGCTTGTCCGGATCGGCGGGAAGATCCTTGGAGAGCGCGAGTTCAAAGCCCAACAGGTCTCGCATGGTATTCTGATACTCGAAGTTCGTGAGCCGCCGAGTCGTGGTCGCAACCGCAACCTTGCTCTCCTTTTCAACGTAATGACGAAGACCCGAATCGATCCATTTCGCGACCGCTTCGCGAGATTTCGCATCCGGCTGAGGTTCGTCTTCGGGAGGCATCTCTCCGCCTTCCAACATCTCCAGAACCAACTCCCAGTGTTCAAGATCCCCTTCCACCATCTCACCCCGCAGAGTATGGACAGTAATATCGCCCTTGCTCTTTTGAGGGCCGTGGCAGGAAACACAATGCTCTTCAAAAAACGGCTTCACCGTCTCCTCAAACACCACCCCGTCCGCCCAGACCAACTGCGGGAAAACCAATCCCGCGGAAATCACCAAACCCCGAATCAACCTTTCCATTACCCGAAGAACTCCTTAATTGGACCTTTCTGGTCCAGGTCAGTCAGCCCGGTATCAATCGCTCCATAATGCTCAACGGGATTTCCGTAGGCATTCAAAATCGTGGTATACCAATTCCCCAAAGTCTTGTGCCCTTCCTTACCGTAGTGAGGAAGGCGGAGATATTTCCCGGCGATATCAAGCTTCACCTTGTTACCCGCCAGCACCACGAAGGGCCACTCGGTTCCCTTGCTGTGATGAGTCTCCCCATTGTCCGGAAAGTAGAGAAGCATGGTGTTATCAAACATCGTGCCACCATCTTCGGGAGTCTCTTTCAGACGAGTCACAACACGATCAACCAAAGCCATGTGATGGCGGCGAACCTTCTCGCGAACTTCCACCGCTTCAAATTTTCCTACGGACTTATTGTGGCCCACGTCGTGGAGATTCACGTTCTCGTTTTCGATATCTTTGATCCCGGTATATCTCGTGCCCAACTCATCAATCGTCAAAGTCACCACATTGGTCATCCCGGAAATAAGCGACGAAAGAAGAATCTCTCCATGACCAATCTGACGGTCAATCGTGGAAAGATCGTCCGCAAAATATTTTTGATCCAACTTGGGAACATGACGCCGAATCACATCAGCCATCGCATCCATCTTCCGGTTCCGCTCGCGGATGTCATCAATCGAATCCGCGTAGTTCTTCACCTTCGCCTTCTCCAGTCCACGCAACTCTTCGGAGAGCCCTCCTTCATTCTTCGCCGCAAATTCCAAGAGACGACGCTCAAGCTGGTATTGGACCTGCGAATCTTTATCGCTCAGCACTGACTTAAACAATTCCTGCATCGCGACTTTCGGCGAGCCAAAGGCATAGTTCGGCTGCTGGGGACCACGGGCCGAAAAGCCTTTCTCGATCCCGTTGATATTTCCTCGTGAATTGCCACCACCACTGGGAAAGCAAGCCAGCTCAATATGCTCCAGCGGAGAGGGATTCAACTTAGCCAACTCAAAATCCACCGTCGCCCACTTGATCGAACTCAGCCGCTCATTGGCTTTGTAAACTCCCAGCGATGACTGCCAGGTGTGGTGGCCCGTCGTGCACATCTTGCCGGAGAGTCCCTGCAGGATTGTCATGTTCTCCTTGTGCTCGTTGAGCGCCCCCATCCAATCAGGCAGGTCGTGATTTTTCAGCTCCACCTGAAAAGCATCCTTTCTCTTCTCCATCGCCAACTCCTCTTCGCTCAGCGTAGGCGGCACCAAGGCATCGGGAAACAATCCGTTTCCTTTATGAATGAAGATAAATCGCTTCGGAGAATTTCCTTGTGTCGACTTGGCAAACAAGCCGGAGCCCAGGGCCATCGACCCGGCACCCAGCATCGATTGTTTCAAGAATTTTCTTCGGCTATTCATTGCGTTGGATTGGTTTTTTTCGGTAGATGAAGGAATCCGAGGTCAACAAAGACAGGACGACCATTTTAAAACTGCCACCGTTTTTCACGTAAGCGGTTTCAGCATCGATTAAAGTTTGTGAATCGGAAAGCATTTCATTTCGCCCCATAAAGTAGCGGAAGGCATGCCTAATGATCGACTGCTGGACTCTACGGGACTTGGCGAGCCGATCAATCAACTCAAAGGCATCTTTGACCTCTCCGTCCAATGCCATATCACCTGTCCCTTCGAGGAATCCGACCGAATTCAAGGGCTTGGTCTTGTAAGTATGCTCACCAAACTTCCCCTGCCCCTTTTTAAGGACATTTTCAGGATGCTCCAGGGATTCGCTCAAACGATAGCGGCCAAAGTCATCGAAGACCTCAAAAGTCAACCCGAGCGGATTCATTTGCACGTGACACTTCCAGCACTCTTCCTTCGAAGTCACGCCCTCCAACCTTTCACGCAAGGTGCGATGGTGATCCTCCGGAATTTGCGCATCCACCGTAATGGGGACATCCGGCACATAGCCCGCGAGCAGTTTTTCACGAACCCACCTTCCGCGCCGCACCGGATCAGTCTCAGTATTTTGGGAATGCGCCACCAACCAAGCCGGATGAGTCAGGATTCCTTTCCGATTGGGGATCTGAAACGGCTGTGTCGTTGGAAAGTCCCAGTAATCCTGATCGGTGTATTTCCCATTTCCTCCAATCGGCCCACTGCCAGCTGATTTCGGCAAGCTATAAACCTCGGCATAACTGAACTTCTGTCCGCCGTGATAAAACCACGGAGATGTCGCCGGAGTAATTCCACGACCAAAGGTCACTTTGAAATACTGCATGAACCTCTGAAAGTCTCTCCCGGTTCGCCTATCGTCGACCTTGGTAATCTTAATCGCCTTCAGTACCTCACGATACTTTTCAAAATTCTCCGCAACAAATTTCTTGGGGTCGTCCTCCCATCCGGTGTCCTTCAGCCCTTCCCAAACCGCTTTCCAACTCGCGATGATTTTCGCCCCTTCTTCATTATTGTGACGATGAAGCACAAAAAACTCATCCGTCGTAAGGAGCTTCTCAAAGACATCTTGATCCTCCTTCAGAACCCAATCAACCACCTTGTCGGCCTCATTGGTCACCCAACCCGCCGTTCCGGAATAGCCTCTCGCAGAATTCATAAACGCACCGCCACTTCGGGCGGTATCCTTAAAAACCTTGGTGCTATTTGGATAACCGAAGAACTCGCGGAAGAAGCGATTGATCTTCGGGTGGGACACTTTGTGTGAGCGCAGATGCAGGCCATTCACCGTCGGGTCTGCCTCCCCGAAAAATGCTTTCTCATCCTTAAGCAAACGCAGCACTTCCCGTCGATAATCCTCCTTTGTATTCAACCGACCTTCCTCCGCCGCCCTGACCAGAGCTTCGTCAGGGTTGCGGTCGCTGAGTGCATAGGCAATAGCGTAGCTCGCTTCCCGGGGAGACAACTTCCGGCGCCCTTCTTGATCCAATTCGCCATCCCCAAACTCAAGGCGATACATAAACTCCGACTTCAGCAGCACACTCACCAACATCTGGCGCAAGCCTTCGGTATTCCCACCCAGCGCAATACTCTCCTTCAAAAGCGCGAGGTGATTCTTCAACTCCTCCTCGCTGGCCCGGCGCTGGAGCACACATTGATACTGCGCGTGGATCGCCGAAGCCATTTCTGTCTCAGTCGGAGCTGATTTCTGAGTAACAATCACCGAGAATGCTTCCGGAGTATTCCCCGGGCGCCACTTGTCTTTGGGGTTCTCGAATTCGTTTGCCTTCAGCTCCCCATTTTTAACCCGCGCCTCCCTGAGCTGCTTTCGCGAAATCCAATCGGCGTTCGTCAACATCGTCAACAAATGTCCACCATCCAGAGTCGTAGTGTCGTAATAACGAACACCGGCATGGTCCGGAAGAATGATCGGAACGGTCACCCCATAAAAAGTCCGCTGACGCCCTTTCGCTTCAAGCCCGAAAACGGCATTGACTCGCTCAATAAAAATCTGGGGACTCACCAACCATCTCCGGGAAGGTGTGAAGGGCTTCCCTTTAATCTCACCACTGAAGAGTTTCTCATGATCCACATAGTTCCCGTAATTTGGATAGCGCAACTTATCTTCCAAAGTCGACGCATTATGCTTCTTCAACTCACCCGCTACCCAAACGAGCATTTCCTTGCGCTCCGAGACACCCGGTTGCTTCTTTTTCTTCTTTGGAGGCATCTGCTCGAAATAAAGCTGCTCCTGAATCTTGTTGAAGACATCGAGCCGCACCTCCAGCGGAAGCGTGTCCAATTGATCCAGCCGGAGACCGCCCTTCTGCTCCCATTCGTCATGACAGGAATGACAGTAATTCTCGAGAAACTTCTCCGGTTCGATGGCCATCGCGGGCAGGAACGACAAAGCAGTAAAAATAATGCCCCATCGTTTTCTCATGCCAGTGAGACGGATTGGAAAAGATCGAAAAGCCATAGCAAACGACAAGAACGGCACCCCGTCCCCATCCCCCGCCAATCAACGAGAGCAAACAGAATTCTGCAACTAAAATCAGCCCACTAACCCTGATTAAAAACGATCAGGATTATCCACTTCGCCCAATTACCCGAAGACATCCATCACCGCTTTTCCGTGACCGTCCTTGGTCGCAAAGAAAGGACGCTTTTCGACATCGAAAGCTGTCTTGGGGCTGATACCCATCGCCGTGAAAATCGTGGCGTGGAGATCTTCCACAGGAACCGGGTTCTCCACTGCGAGCAAGGGCCGTTCATCCGCAGTCTTCCCGTAGAGTCCGCCCTTTTTCACTCCCCCGCCAAACATCGCCACACTCGTTCCACCAGTGAAGTGCCGGTGAAGGCCATATTGCTTCATCTCCGTGAGCTTGTCAGTCCGAGCACGGGATTGATCCTTGGCATTCGACCCGGGCCTTCCTTCGATCATCATGTCCCGGCTGAATTCACTCGCGATCACTACGAGCGTCCGGTCCAGCAATCCCCGCTCCTCCAAATCCAGAATCAACTGCGCAATCGGCGCGTCGATTTCCTTCTTTAAGCGATCCACCGTAGAGTGCCCGTTTTCGTGAGTATCAAAGTGGACAAAAGGAATATATTCAGTCGTCACTTCGACAAAGCGCGCGCCCTCCTCAACCAGACGACGCGCCAAAAGACATCCCTGTCCAAAACGACCGGTGTCATATTTCTCAACCGATTCCTTGGGTTCGAGTGTCAGGTCAAAAGCGCCTTTCTCTTTCGATTGTAACAAGCGATGCGCCGACTCCATCGAACGCAACATCGACTCCTGCTGAAAGTCGCTCATGTATTCCCGGTTGGGATTCTGATCGATGAGCTTTTTAAAATACTTGTAGCGATTCGCAAAGCGCCCCGGCTCCATCCCTTTCGGCGGCTGTACCGAGAGCACGGCATCCTTAGGATAAGGAAGATTCATTGGCCCAAATTCCGATCCAAAAAAACCACCCGTGGTGAACGCTTTGAGTTCTTCTTTTTCGCCAACTCCTTCGAGTCGTTGCCCGATGTTAATGAAAGGCGGGATGACAGGATTCTTTGGACCCAACACCTTGCCCATCCAGGCCCCAATATGCGGAGCAGCCACCGTGAGCGGCGGAACATATCCGGTATGCCAATGATACTGATGACGGGAGTGCAAAATGTGCCCGAGGTCGGGCTGCACTGCAGACCGAATCAAAGTGCCCCGGTCCATCACCTGGGCGATCTTCTCCATCCCCTTGGTGATCTTGATGTTGTCCACCGCAGTATCGATAGCCGGGAAAGTGCTCAGGATCTTATCAACCTCCAGACCCTTCTCATAGGGAAAGTAGCGTTTCGGATCAAAGGTATCCGGCGCGGCCATTCCACCGGCAAGCCAAATCAAAATACAGGAATCGGCCTTCGCTTCCGGATGCTTCACCTCGGCAGAATCCGCCAGGGCTCTCGCTCCGCTACCACCCAATGCGGCCAGCGAAGCAGCGCTCAACTTTTTGACGAAATCTCGTCGCGTTCTTTGTTCTTCCGGAGTCATCATCTTAACGAACGATTTGGTATTCAGGTTGCATGAAGACGAGCCAGAGCAGGTCTTCGATCGATTGCGCATCACGACCATCGCCAATGACACTCGATAAAACCTTACGCTCTCCCGCCAAAGGAGCACGCGAAAAGGCATGACGAAAAACCCAATCGACCATCTCGCCACTCTCCTCACCCTTTCTCGCGAATGCCTGCGCGCCCCTCTGCATGTGATTCGCCATCAAGTCTCCATTCGCCAAGTCAATCGCCTGCAAAGTCGTCAAATCACGAGGCCGCGAGGTCACCACCTGATCCCGATGCGGCCGTCCGAGCGAGCGCATGAGAAAATCATTCTTCACCAAGGCCGCTCTCACCGGCGGGATATTACCGCCTCCACTCACCGCAAGAATCTGTTTCGGATCTAGAATCTTCCCCCAGGGCCCCGTCGAGTGATCGTGCAATTCCGCAGCCGACTTCCATTGTCCTCCCGGCGGCCGGGCCTGCCACGAGCCATCAGAAATCACCGCGACCTGCTTTCCTCGCCGAGTCATGGCAATCTCGCCAATAAAACCCGCCGAGCCACCAAACATCTCGGCGTCCACTTCGATCAAATTATCACCCTTCCTCAAAGCCTTGGTCAAATCCGCCACCACCGGCTTCTGCCAGTCCTGCGAAGACACCACCTTTACCCCATTTACCTTCATCACGAAGGCATTGTCGCAAGTCGCGATCAGCCTCGCTGCTGCGGGAACCTCAGTGAGCTTGAGGGTCTTTCGAAGCTGCGATTTTTTTCCGGTCTTCCCCTGATGCCAAATCCACTTGGCCGAAATCGGCTGAGGCTTGATACTCGTCTTCGTCGATTTCTTCTCATCCGGAATCGTCCGATCAACCTTTCCCGCCGCTTTACCCGCAGAAACTCCGCTCACTTGCCAGATCGTATCGAGCAGTTGCTCGGCCGTCATCCGCTTCGCGATCGGACCGCGATATTGATAATCCTCCCCAGGTTCTTTTTCCAGTATCACACTCCGCGACTGATAAGCCTTCGAGTTCATGATAAAGCGCACGAGCTTTTTCAAATCGTATCCATCCTCGGCAAATCGCACCGCCAGATAATCGAGCAAGTCCTCGTTCCACGGCCTGGAATCAAGAGCGTCGACCGGATGAGCAATCCCCCGCCCCATCAATCGCTCCCAGTATCGATTCACCAAAGTCCGCGTGAATCTGCCATTCCCCTCATGCGTCATGAGCCCGGCCAATTGCTTCAGCCGCTCGTTCTTCGGAGCCTTTGGATCAACATTTCCCAATTCGGGGAAAATCCACTTCGCGGTCGCCATTTGCCCCGTCGGTTTGTCGCAACGATGCAGCTCCAATTTCTGATCCGAAAAAATGGCCGCCAAATTATAGGCTTCCTCTAATTTCCATCGATCAATGAAGCTGTCATGACAGCTTGCGCACTTCATGTTGATCCCGAGAAAGACCTGCGAGATATTCTGCGAAAACTGAATCTCACGCGTCTGGCTCGAATTCACATCGCCCCGCCATTTGATCCCATTGATGAATCCCTCCGAGGCTGCCGTCGGCGAAATCAATTCTCTCACAAACTGATCATACGCTTTGTTCTCCCGCAGCGATTGATAAAGCCACCCCGTGATCTGCTTCCGCCCCCCGGTGATAAAGCCCGTCCCGGTATAATCATTTCGCAACAAGTCATTCCACATCGTCAGCCAGTGATCGGCATAGGCAATGTCCCGTGCCAGCAAGCGATCAATCGCCTTGGCCTTCTTATCCAAATCCGAGTCCTTCAGGAATGACTCCAACTCCGCCGGGGTCGGCAGTAATCCCACAATATCCAGAGTAGCCCGACGCAGGAAAACCGCATCTGGAGCCAAGCCCCTAATCGTCACTTTCTGCTTCGCCATCCCGGCATCCAAAATCCGGTCGATCGGATGATCCCGCCCCTGATGCGCCAAAGGCAATTTTACCTTCCGCGGTTTTAAGGGCGGCTCCCACGACGACTCACCCAGAGTAATCCCGTCCTCCCAGGGAAGGCCTTCATTGATCCACCTCTCCAAAATCTCAATTTCCTGCACCTCCAGCCTCGGCCCTTTGGGAGGCATCCACTCATCATCATCCTTTGAGTGAATCAACTTGATCATCAAGCTCTCCTTCGCCTTCCCCGAAATCGCGACCTCTCCAAATTCCGATCCCGCCAAAAGCTCCGCGCGCGTGTTGATCGACAGCCCGCCCTTCTTCTTGGTGCCCGTATGACATTCCGTGCAATGCTTCCGAAGCACCGGCATCACTTCGTGCACAAAGTCCACTTCTCCCTTCGCCAGCGACGACAACCCAAGCAGGAAAACCCCTCTGACAAAAAAACCTCTCACTCTCTGAAACCTACGGGTGAATTCGGATTCTATTTCACTTCGCGAAACGGTATTTCACGAGCGGTCAACCAGACGACAGGTTTGAGATCATTTCCACCGCCTTTCATCCCCAAAAGAAACACTTCCAAATCCTGTCCGAGGTGAGACCTATCAAGCGGGAAGTAGTAGGTGTAACCCGACTTCTGACGTCTGGCGGGATACTCCCAGGCATTGGCGGGATATGATGCCGCGCGGTCGGCAGCTCCGATCAAACGATCGCCCATCTTAATCGCAGCATACGCGCCCTCTTCACCGTGGGCACCTTCCACAGCAACACACAGGTAGGAAGTTGGCGTAATCTCGTCTACGGAAACCTTCGTTGACCAAGCCTTGTCCGCCGGAAGCTCACTCGGATGAGAGAAGAGATTATTGGCGCTCCATCCTTCACGAGAAAGCATCGTCTTCCCCTTCCATGCTTCGATTTCCGAAATTCGTTCAGGCGATCCCTTCATCCGAAAATAGCGCCACTGTCCTCCGAATGGGGGGTAAATATTCATGCGCGCTCCGTCCTGGATCATCTCCTCCGCAGAGGTCCACGACTTGAGATCCCGGCTGAATTCAGATCCTTTAATCTCATTATTGATGAGAGTGCGATTGTTGCCCTGGGTTTTAATCGTCAGATAATCGAAATCCTTCACTCCTCCAAAATCGACCCGAAGGCATCCCCCCTGTAAACGTCGATCCCGACCAACCGCGTAGGTATCAAATACCGTCGTGAGATCACCATCAAACATGAACTGATCCCACAAGGCCCGCGACTTGATCAGAGCCTGCCCGACAAACGCATCTCGCGCATTTTTCACCGCCGGAACCTTGCTCGGCCCCGAACGGTCGAGACTGCGAATCTCCAGCGCGTTGTTATCAGCGGTAAACATCGTGCTTTCATAAAGCGACTCCCAATCTCCGGGAACATCACAAGAAGCCAGCTCACCGAGTTTACGGTGCCAGGGTTTCTTAAGATTTAATCGTTCCAGTTTTTGAATCACCGGTTTCTGTCCATCAACATTCTTGATGACGCGATAAGGCCCACTCGCCAGCGACGGCTCCGAACACTCTTCCGTCGTCACGAGTAGAAGCAAGCTCCGGAATGGGTGCACCGTCACCTTGATTGAATCGGAACTCTTCAAGCCCTTCCCGAGAATCTCTTCATAAGGATGGAACAAGCGTGCCTCGCGTCCCCTGCCACCTTTCAGACCGATACTTTCATCAAGAGCCACCTCATAGGTGATCGACTCCCAGGTTAAATTACGCAGCGTGATCAAGCGCGTCTTGTCATCACCCCGCGAAACGGCATGCCTGCCATACTTCTCTTCCGGCAAAACCATTCCCTTGATCAAAATATCCCGGTAGCGCTTATGGAGATTAAAAATCCGCGCGAGCTTGGGATACTCATCGTCACGAAGAAACCAAGGACTCCCATACAACTCCGGAGCCAAAATCATGGAACGATTGAAAGCCTGCAAAATAAGATCGTCTTCCCAGAAATCGAGACAGGAGGAAAGACATACGCCGTGGTCTTCCGCAAGACGCTTCAACTCCGGTGGCAAGCCACGACCCAGCGCCTTCGCCCGGTTGTGAGGGGCCGTCATATTGTTCGACATGTGCACGTCGATGTAAGTCTCCGCTCCCTGCCACAGAAAAGTCGTCGCGTGGGGCTCGGCTGGCCCAAGATTTAAGCGATGATTTAGCAGGATTAGATCAGGGCTATGCTTCCGGCATTCCTTCATCAATTCGATAAAGTCCGGCTGCTTCTCTGTCCGCAGCTGCCCGCACACCGCATCCATTTTAAAGAGCGCAAATTCGTGATCGCGGCAAAGCGATGAGAGAAAATCGATCCGCGCCTTCTTCTCGGCATCGGTATCTCCAAAGCCATCCGGCCCCAACCAAACCCCAAGCCTTCCGCCAAATTTCTTCGCCTGATCCGCCAAGGGACCAAAGCCATTGGGGAACTGTCCCTTAAACTTCCGCGTCGTCGGCTTGCCGTAGTATCGCGGCGCGTCAATCGCGCCGGCATCAAAGGCATAAATATCGAGCACCATACCATACTCGTCTTTCATCCACTGGAAGAACGCCAGGTTGGCCTCGGTCTGTCCCGGTGCCGGGCCTTCATTGGTATTATTGATCCACGAGAAATAGTGCGACCGCGACGGAGAACTCTCATCAGCCCCCGGATAAACTTCCTGAGCCGGCAAAGGCGTCATCAACGACGCCAGCCCAAAGATCAAACCAACAGATCGATTCCAATATTGTCTCATAAATAAATTGATAGAGAACTCCGTTGGCTCCGAACAGCAGGAACTCAGCATCCGCTCATCCAGCACCGATAATCCTATGGAGCTTCCACTCTCACGAAGTCAACCGGATCCCCCGCCAGCGTCAGCTGAACCTTACCCAATCCATCCTCATTGGTCGTGAGCAAACTACCATCGGCAACCGTTCCAGCGTCATTCTCTTCGTCCCCCTGGGAAAGACTATTGATCTCGGTTCCAGCTCCAAAATCGAGCGTCGACGATGACACAAACCGGTATCCGGTATCCGCCCTCCCCTCGATCACCAGCTCCCAAACCCCATCGCCAACTGAAACAAAAGAAATGATTTCAGGAACATCAACGGGCCCGGACCCGGTTCCGATATCGAGGTGAAACACAAAATCCCGCCTCGCGTCATCATTGATTTCGGCAGGATCACCATCCGCCCTGTTATACCCGCTGCCTTCCGCGTAATCGTCACTCTGGTTGTACCTCAAATATGGGATTCCATTGGGCCAACCCCCGCCGCTCACATGTTCGATATCGATTCCATACTGCGTGTCAGGCAAGAGATTTACTGGCACATCCAGCGTCCAGGTCATCCAGTCACCTTCAGACCACGGGCCATTTTGAACATGATCGGTTTCAAGCGCCACAGTAGTCGTCGCACCGCCTTCATCGATTCGAATCACCCTGATGTTGTAGAACCTTCCCGCTGGCTCCGGATCAGTTTTGCTGGTCGAGTTTATTTGGATCGAAAAGGAATTCAAAGCATAGCCATCCGGATCATCTCCCGTTGTAAATGTCTGCCCGGGATTCGAGGCGTCACTATAAACCTTCTCAGTCCGTGTATCTGTCCATGTCAGGTTGGCAATGTCCGCAGCGTTCACCACCGGAGTCTCACTGGAAAAAGTCACTTCGCCACCCTCGGCAGCCATCACGCAACACACTCCCAACGAGCAGATCACAGACTTCATTGGGTTGGAATTCAGATTTATCTTCATGGTTTCGATTTCAATTACAGGCTCGGAAAATTCTCCCTATCACTGACAAGACTCCCATCGATTGAATGTTGCCGGACAAGCCCATTACGGAATTTCCCCTGAAATAAGACGAACATTCAATCGGATTCAATCCGAACAACCGGCCCCCTTTTAAGCAGGATCCCCTCTCAGTCGGCCTTATTCCAGAGCACCAATCCCGGAAGAGCTCCCTGAGTCGGATTTATCATCGACAACCAGCATCCTTTTGGGCAGGCCTCATTTGTGAGTTCGCACAACTTCTTATCCATCACCTCACAAGTAGCCGACCGTCTGCGTCTTGAGATCGCGAATGGGCGCTGGAAGGAGGTGATACCCGGAAGAAATTCCCTCGCCGAGGAACTCTCAGTCAGCCCCAAGACCGTCGAATGCGCCCTCTCTCTCCTGGAAAATGAAGGGATCCTAATCGGACAGGGCGCCGGCCGAAAACGTCGCATTACCGCGCAACCCAAGAGCGGATCGACCTTCTCAATGCGTATTGCCATTTTGGATTATGAAGCGGCGGCAAGAAAAGAAGACACCATGGTCGATCTTCTCCACCGTCTGGAAAAAGCCGGGCACCAACCTTTCTACACCTCGAAGAGCCTCCTCGATCTCAAGATGGATCTCAAGCGGGTGGTTCAGGAGGTCAGACAAACCACCGCCGACGCCTGGATCGTCTGCGCCGCTTCACGCGAAATTCTCTCCTGGTTCGCCGGGCAGGAAACGCCCGCCATGGCTCTCTTCGGAAGAAGGCGGGAACTCCCCATTGCCGGAGTGGGACCGGATCACATTTCCGCCTCGCGGGATGCCACCAAGCGCTTGATCGAACTGGGACACAAACGCATCGTCCTGATCACCCGCAACGACCGACGGGGCGGCGGAGGAGGAGGCCCCGAGCGTGCCATTTTCGACGAGATGTCCCGGCACGGTCTCTCGGTCGGACCATATAACATGCCCGAATGGGAAGAAACCCCCGAAGGCTTGCAACAACTCCTCGATAACCTTTTCAAAATTACGCCGCCCACCGCCTTGATCATCGATGAAGCCTTCATTTTCCAAGCCACGATGACCCACCTCGCGCAACGTGGAGTGCTTTCACCGGCAAATATTTCTCTGATCTGCTGTGAACCTGATGCGACCTTTGCCTGGTGCAGACCCTCCGTCTCATTCATCCGATGGGATTACCGTCCCGTCACCCGACGGATCGAGAGCTGGGTCCGCAATCTCGCCCAAGGAAAAATTGACCAACGTCAAACTCTCACCAAGGCTGAATTCATCGAAGGCGGCACCATCGGACCTGCCGAATAATTTTACCTCATCAACCACTTCTGATCTCTATCTCATGATTCTCAATACCCGCACTTCCTTCTCGCTCTGCGCCCTTCTCGCCATTCTCACACCTGCCGTCATCGAAGCTGTCCCCGAAAAAGTAAAGAAGCCCGCGAAAATCGAAGGCACCGCCAACCCCGAGAAATTTCCCGCCAAAGATCCCGACGAAGCTCTTCTCTCCACCATCACCTATCCTGCCGAAATGAAGGCCGGTGTCTTTGCCAGGCAGCCGGACATTCTCAATGCCACCGCCATCTGCTTCGACGAACAAAACCGTCTCTACGCCTCGGAGACCCATCGCTTCGACCGGGGCATCGAAGACAACCGCCGCAACCAACATTGGCTACGCGATGAAATTGCTCTTACCTCCACCGCCGAGCGCCTGGAGATGTACAAAAAGCACGAAAAGGTAAAACCTCTCTCCTACTACACCGAATACTCCGACAAGATCCGCGTCCTCGAAGACACCGATGGCGATGGCAAAGCCGACGTTTCCAAAATCTTCGCCGACGAATTCGACGATCCCCTCGATGGCACCGCCGCCGGCATCATGGCTGCCAATGGCAAAGTTTACTACGCCTGCATCCCCCACGTCTGGATGCTCGAAGATACCAACGG
Organism: Akkermansiaceae bacterium; assembly: GCA_029253285.1. GTDB lineage: Bacteria > Verrucomicrobiota > Verrucomicrobiia > Verrucomicrobiales > Akkermansiaceae > SW10. The sequence goes on from JAQWZU010000067.1 coordinate 128,516, forward strand.
CGACCTCCAAGCCGACAAGCGCACTTCCCTGCAAGAAGGCTACGGCATCAGCGTGAGCCTCAGCGGGCACGACTTGAATGGCTTCGCCTTCGGTCCCGATGGCCGCATCTATTTCACCCTCGGCGATCGCGGCTACAATCTCAAGACCGCCGACGGCCGTCACCTCTACGATCAATACGCCGGGGCCATCTTCCGTATGGAGCCCGACGGCAGCGGTCTTGAGGTCGTCCACTACGGTCTCCGCAACCCCAAGGAAATTGCCTTCGACCAATACGGAGAAGCCTTCTCCGTCGATAACAACGCCGACATGGGAGACAAAGCCCGCATCGTTCACATCGTCGAAGGGGCCACCTCCGGCTGGAATCGCGGCAACCAAAACCTACGTAACTTCCGCCATGCCATCGACGTCAACGGTCGCCACAAAATTCCCTGGATGGAGGAAAGCGGCTGGGATGTGAAAGGAAAAAATCGCCCCGCGGCCTACCTTCCTCCCACCGATCATCTCAGCACCGGGCCATCCGGCCTCACTTACAATCCCGGTACCGGCCTCGATCCCAAGTGGGCCAACAACTTCTTCATCTGCGACTACCGCGGAGCGAAAAGCGGCGTCATCGCCTTTGAGATGAAGCCCTCCGGCGCATCCTTTGCCCTCGAACGCGAGGAGACCTTCATCCAGGGATTCCTCAACACCGACATGGAATTTGGATACGATGGGAAAGTCTACGTCAGCGACTTCACCGGCAGCTGGCGAACCTACGACCTCGGCACGATCTTTGTCTTCGAAAACGAAAAGGAAACCGCCAAACCCGTCGTCGCCGAAGTCCGCTCGCTCTTCGCCAATGGCATCGAAAAACTCGCCCCCGAAAAGCTCTCCTCCCTCCTTGGTCACACCGACATGCGCGTTCGTCAGCGCGCCCAGTTCGCCCTCGCGAAAGATACCACCAACCGGCCTCACCTTCTCAAAGCCACCGCCACCGGAAACAAACTCGTCCACCGCCTTCACGGACTCTGGGGACTCGGCCAACTCGCCCGCAGTTCAAAGGACCTCAAATCGGCCCAAGCTCTTTCCAAACTCACCATGGACTCCGAATGGCGCATCCGCAGCCAGGCCGCAAAAGCCCTTGGAGATTCCTTCCCGAAAGAATTCCAAAGCACCGCCGCCTTTCTCCTGAAAGACAAACACCCGAACACCCAACTCCATGCCGCAATCGCCCTCGGGAAATCCAAAAACCCGCAATACATTCCTGCGCTCATCTCCATCCTTAAAAAGAACAAAGATGCCGACGTCTACCTTCGTCACGGAGCCATCCAGGGCTTGATCGGCATTGCCGACGTCGATGCCTCAATCAAGCACGCCGCGGGCTCCTCTCCCGCCGTCCGACGCGGCCTCGTCATCGCTCTCCGTCGCCTGAAGAGCGCCAAGCTCGCCGCCTTCGTCACTGACCCCGATCCCAGCATCGCCATCGAAGCGATTCAGGCCATCAACGATGACTACATCGAAGGAGCCCGCTCCGCCGTCGCTCGAGCCACCAACTTGCTCGGCAAGTCCAGCACCATGATCGACAACCGAATTCTCAATTCCATCTACCGCATGGGCGATGAGGAAAATGCCCGCCGGGCGCTGGGCATCGCGACAAATTCCGACTACCCGGAATCCATCCGTATGGAAGCCCTCTTCGTTCTGCAACGCTGGGAAAACCCACCCGCCGCCGATCCCACCACCGGCAAGCACCGCCCTCTCACCAATGAGCGCTCGCTCGCAAAGCTTCGTCCCGATCTCACCAAGACCCTGAACCTCCTCCTCGACTCCTGTTCCGGAGCGCTTCTCGCCGAGGTCATCCGCACCACCGAGGGCTTTGGCATCGAGATCACACCTGCGACCTTGCTCACCCACTTCGCCAATTCAAAGAACGCCACGGCCATTCGTCTCGCCGCTCTCGAAACTCTTCTGAAGAACAAAGATGACGGCCTGCGCCCCCTTCTCGACAAAACCCTCAAAGATCGCGACCGCGAGATCCGCGCCAAGAGCTTCGAAGGCCTCGCGACCCTCGATCCCGCGACTGCTGTCACACAAGCCAAAACCATTTTTTCCACCGGTCAAATCTTCGACAAGCAGCGCGCCCTCTCCTCTCTGGAAAAACTCCCCAATGCCGCCGATCTCATCCTGACCAAGCTCAAGGATCTTGAGAATCAAGCTCCCGCCATCCACCTCGACATCCTCGATGCCGCCGCCCAACGCGGTGAGCCGGAAATCAAAAAAGCCCTCGTTGCCTATGAGGCCGGACTAGATTCATCTGATCCCTTCGCCGCTTACGCTGTGACTGCCGACGGCGGAGACATTAACCAAGGCCGTTCCATTTTCTACAACCACGGAGCCGCCCAATGCACCCGCTGCCACAAAGGCCAAAAAGGTCGTAAAGGAGGCGTCGCCGGACCTAACCTACAAAATGTCGGCCGCCTCCACAACCGCACCTACCTCGTCGACTCCATCGTCAACCCCGGCGCCCACATTGCTCCCGGCTACGGTACCGTTTCCCTCACCCTCAACAATGACGACATCGTCGCGGGAACCCTGACCAAAGAAAACGCCAAACAAGTCACCCTTAAGGACCTCGCCAACGGAGAATCCAAAACCTACCCCCGCAGCGAGATCAAAGAAATCTCTCAAGCCATGTCTACCATGCCCCCCATGATCGGCATCCTCAAAAAATCCGAAATCCGCGACCTCGTCGCCTACCTTGCCTCCCTCAAAGCCGCCAAGTAGAAGTGACTACTGGCGATGACAACGCGCGCCACTTGAAATAATAAACACCGACTAGACTGCGGTCCTTCCCACCATTACTATCAATGCATTAATCTCACCTGTGCTTCGATTGCCCTTGCTGACTTTCTCTCCTTCGTCTGGACCACCTTTTTATGATAACTTCTTTTTAAACCAAAAGGAGGGTGACATCCAGAATTTCTGATCTCTAAGAATTTTGGTAAACTTAATAAGATTGTAGAAAATAGTTCTTCGGTGACGGGACTGCGATAAAAAATAATTGCCTTATCCCATACTTGGCCTTGTAACAGGAGGCCCCCGGCAGGCTTAAGAAGAACTCTGAATCAGAACCTTATCGCCAGGAGGCGGGAAAAGACTGCTCTCATCCTCTTGCCGACTAGGGGTTTCCCCCATTCATTTTAGGGAGGGCACCCGATTGTCAACAGCTCTCAAAACTGTATCTTGAGTCCTGCTTGAGATGGATGAAACATAAATGAGGTTTCACAACCGAGATTCCTGCAGTTTTAGGTCCCGGGAGGGGACGATAAAGCAACGGGGAGGGCTCGAGAAACCTTATTGTTTCTTGAGTGGCTAGGGAAAGCGAAAGAGCTTTCCCTAGCCACTTTTTTTTTCTTGATGCATTGGCATGTATGACTCCACAAATTTGAGAATAAGCTATTCTATATTTAGATATCTCCATGAGGACCACTCCAAATATCGATTCTCAAACCCCACCTTCTGTTCACCTACCAGAAGATGATTTGTCCAGCAGCGCCCTCGAGCAAATGGCAAGACTGGCTTGGCGTAACAACGCACACTGCATCGGACGTCTGCTCTGGGATACGCTACACCTTCTTGACGCGCGGACCGCAGACAGTCCTGACGAGGTGTTTGAGGCTTGTGTTCGTCACATTGATTTCGCTACCAACAACGGATGCATCCGCCCCGCCATCACCGTGTTTGCTTCCGCCGAAACGAATGAGAAAAGCATCCGCTTTTGGAACAGCCAACTCATTCGATACGCTGGCTACCGCGCTGCCGATGGAACAGTTCTCGGTGATCCGGCCGAGACCGAATTTACGGCTCGGGCAATTGAAATGGGATGGCAGCCGCCCCGCGACCGTTCCGCTTTCGATCTTCTGCCAATCGTGGTGGAATTCCCTGGCCACGCGCCACGCTGGTTTGAGCTCCCGAAGAAGGCCGTCATGGAGGTCCAGATTTCCCACCCCGAATTTAGTTGGTTTGCAGAGATGGGGCTGAAGTGGCACGCGCTCCCCTCTGTTTGCAATTTGGCGCTCATCGGGAACGGGCAACGCTTCACCGCCGCCCCGTTCAGCGGTTTCTATATGGGCACCGAGATCGCTTCGCGAAACTTCGGTGACGAGACGCGTTACAACTTACTTCCCGAGGTGGCAGACCGCATGGGAATCGATCGATCCAAGCGGAGCATGTTGTGGAAGGACCGAGCCCTTGTGGAACTCAACACGGCAGTGCTGCACTCCTTCCGCGAAGCAGGAGTGGCCATCGTGGATCACCACACTGCTTCGGCACAATTCATGCAGCATGCTCAGCGAGAGGAAAAGTGCGGGCGCCCGGTGCCCGGCGACTGGTCGTGGCTGGTGCCGCCAATGTCCAGTTCGGCCTGCCCGGTCTTCCATCGATATTACGACGACAGCCGCCCAACGCCGTCCTTTGTCAAGCAGGACAAACCGTGGTAAACAAACCATCTTCGAGATCAATTGGGCCATCGTCTCTTTGAGACAGGATGACACTTGGGCCGGCACTCCAACTCGAGAGCGAAAAAGTGCTGAAAAATATGGCCCAAAATGGGAATTCCCTGTTGGGTATCAGCAGCCCAAACAATGAATGAGCACGAACGAATCAAGGCGCTAAAGCGCTACGAGATACTCGACACGCCTCCTGAGAGAGAATTTGACGATATCACGCATCTTGCAGCGCAGATTTGTGGGACGCCCATTGCGCTAATCTCCCTCATAGACGAAGAGCGGCAGTGGTTCAAAAGCACCGTGGGACTGGAGCTCTGCGAGTCACCGCGAAACATCTCGTTCTGTGCGCACGCCATTTTGGGTGGGGACCTATTTGAGGTTTTCGACGCCTCGAAAGACGAACGATTTCTTACAAATCCTCTTGTCACTGGAGAGCCACACATCCGTTTTTATGCAGGCGCTCCGCTCGTCACCCCAGACGGTCAAAGCCTCGGAACACTTTGCGTCACCGATTATTCTCCGCGGAAGCTCAGTGAGGAGCAGCGTGACGGCCTCAAGCGCCTGGCTGCTCAGGTCGTACGACAACTCGAAGTGCGCCACGACCGGATGCAACTGATCAAGAACACTGAGGAGTTGAAGGAAAGCAATGAGCGGACCGAACAAATCATCGCCTCCGCACTGGATGCTGTCATTACGATGAGAATGGACGGCAGGATCGTTAGCTGGAATCCGCAAGCGGAAACAATTTTCGGATGGAGCGCCAAAGAAGTCATTGAAAAAAGGATGTCAGAGATCATCATCCCTCCTGACTTACGCGCGGCGCATGAGAAGGGGCTCCGCCGGCTGGCCAAAACCAAAGAGTCAAAGATTCTCGATCGCCGGCTCGAAATGACCGCGCTAAACAAGGAGGGCGCGGAATTCCCCATCGAGCTGACCATCTCCCAAGTCCGAGTGTCGGGCCAACCCCTCTTCAGCGGCTTCATTCGTGACCTCAGTGCTGTCAAGGAGGCCGAGGCAAAGCTCAAGCGTACAAGCGAATTACTCTCCGCCGTGGGCCAACTCCAATCGGGCTATATCAGCCGGGATCATACCGGAGCAGCGGAGACCTTCGACGCTCTCTTGCAACTTCTTTTGAAGTTCACCGACAGCGAATACGGCTTTGTGGCCGAGGTGCTTCGTGATGACAATGGAGACCCCTACCTCAAGACCCATGCCATCACCAACATTGCCTGGAACGATGAAATGCTTGCTTTTTACGAGAAGCACAAAGCAGCGGGCCTGGAATTTCGTAATCTCAAAACGCTGTTTGGAGCAGCCTTGGTTACTGGTGAGACGGTCATTTCGAACGACCCCTCCACAGACCCGCGACGAGGTGGGCTACCACCAGGTCATCCCCCTATGAACTCTTTCCTCGGAGTGCCCATTAAGCAAGGCGAGAAAACAATCGGTATGGTGGGCGTGTCCAATCGTCCGGGCGGTTACGTCCCGGAGATTGTCGAGGAAATTGACCTTCTCCTTTCCACTTATGCCACGATTATCCGGGGCTTCCAGTTCACAAAACAGCAGCAAGCCGACCAGCAGCGCATCGAGGCCCTCAACCTGAACCTTGAAGCCCGGGCCGCTGATTTGGCGGATGCCTTGGATATGAATCGCCGAGTGGAACGCGAACGTCGGGATGCTCTTGAGGAATACTCCGCAAACCTCGAGCAGCGGGTCGCTGAGCGCACAGCGGAACTCGAGCAGTCCCAGCGTCAGTTTCAGGACCTTTTTGAGTTCGCACCAGACGCGCTGGTTATGACTGATCAGGCTGGCGCCATTCAGCTGGCCAATCTCCAATCCGAGCGGATCTTCGGATGGAAACGAGATGAGTTGCTTGGGCAATCGGTAGAAATCCTTCTTCCCTTCCTGCGGGGTGAGTTTCCCGGGGAACAGCTCAACATTTCGGAAGATACCGAGAATGCCAGCCTCCCGGGCAGGCGCAAGGACGACACGGAATTCCCCCTGGAAATCAGCTTCAGCCCGATCCAAACGGAGGACTGTAAACTGGTCACAGTCGCCATGAGAGATGTATCGGAACGAATTCTCTTGGAACAAGAGGTGGCGAGAATCAGTAGCCATGAGCAAGAACGTCTCTCACGCGAGCTGCACGACCACCTTGGTGCATATCTCGCTGGAATTGCGTTCCGTTGTAAGACAATGGCAGAGACCCTGAAGACCAGAGCCATTCCCGAGGCAGAGCACGCCCAGCAACTAGTAGGCCAAATCAATGACGGGATCAATTTGGTCCGGAATTTCGCCCGCTTGCTTTCTCCAGTGGATGTCGCTTCCGGAGGCCTTGCCGCGGGGTTGACCGGGCTCGCTCGGGAGATGGGGACAATTTTCGAAATCGACTGCCAAGTGAATCTCCCCAGTGAGCTTCCGCCTCTCACTCAGGAGCAAAGCATGCAGCTCTACCGCATCGCTCAGGAGGCCATTCGCAATGCCGTGCAGCACGGGAAAGCCCCGAACGTATCCCTCTCCATTCAATGCGACGCCGACTGCCTGACGATGACAATTGCGAACGACGGCATACCATGGAATCCTGAAGAAAAACCCCAGCTGGGCCTGGGACTGCGTACCATGCGGCACCGGGCCGCCGGTCTCGGTGGATCGTTCACCATTCACGCCAGACCCGATGGCCTCACTAAAGCAATCTGCACACTTCCCTATCCAACTGAAACGGAAGCAACCCCAGCCCCTCCCGATGAAAAAAATTAGCGTTTTAGTCGTAGATGATCACCCCTTTTTCCGGAGTGGCCTGATACAATGGTTAAATCAGCAAGAGCTGGTTTCAAGCTGCGCGGAAGCAGGCTCGGTAGCCGAGGCCAGAATGGCAGTCGAGGAGGCAGAGCCGGACGTGATCCTCATGGATTTGAGGCTTGGCGATGGAGAAGGCCTGGAACTCACTCGGGAACTGGCACCAGAACACCCGGAGATCCGGATCGTCGCATTGTCACAATTCGACGAGGACCTTTATGCCCACCGGGCCCTTCAGGCGGGAGCCCGGGGTTACCTGATGAAATCCGAAGCCACCGAATCGGTTCTGGCTGCAATTCGAACCGTCATGAAAGGAGGAATCCACCTCAGCAGCGTGATGGCCGCCAAGCTCCTCCAGAATATCTTCCCCGATCCGATTTCAAATTCCGTGGACCTTGCTAAGTTGTCTGACCGCGAACTCCAGGTATTCCAACTTCTTGGCGCCGGAAGGAGTACGGTTGAAATTGCCAGCCACCTGAAATTAAGCCCCAAAACGGTGGAAACTTATCGGGAGAACCTGAAAAAGAAACTGGCCCTACCAGATGGAGCTGCCCTGTTGCGGGCTGCAACCCTCTGGTCGGAAGGCGGAAATACCTAGGTTGGATTGAGGAAACACCCGTTTTCTCAAGAGCCTCCGCCCATACTTTCACTACCAAAACCTGACTCTTTATAGGCAGGGTCAACCAACCCTTTCCCGGATGCGGGATCGCTCTGCCGTCGCATCAATGCCAGCATTCCCTTTCGCGGGCG
>JAQWZU010000075.1 GCA_029253285.1 Akkermansiaceae bacterium
GAAGACGAGGCTTGGTGATGAGAGAACTTCTAAAATCATCGGCTACGGGAGATCGATCACGAGGACCTTGGTGAAGATGAAAAAGCATGCGCAAGCCAGAACCATCCCGAGCACCGCCATGGTCGCGATTGATCGCTTGGAACGCGCCCCGCCCACGAAAGCGAGAGCGGGGATGAAGGCCATCGTCGCGAAGATGTAAGACACTCCGGCGACTTGCATCGAAATCACATAGAGCGTGAGAACGAGACAACTCAGAGCGCCGTGTCGCCAAACGACCGGCGCGCTAACCGAACTGACTCTTCCTTTAAACCAACGAAATGCAATCACCCCACCCAAGACCACGACAATGACCAGCATCGGCATAACCGGATCGGGCAACCCTTGGTAGCTCACGAGCGCGATATCCTGAAATTCGCCCTCCCGTTCTACGAGGTGGTTTTCCAATGCCGCGCCCCGCAAAAAGAGCGGCTCGGTCTTGGTTTCGGCGAGCTTGCCGCGCAGGTAATCTGTCTTCATTGCCGCCTCCAGCACATCGGCTATTTTTTCCACTGCCGCATCCGGAGTCGATTTCGGAGCCCACCAATAATGCACGTGCGGCATCACCACCTCGTAACCCAATTCACGCGCGGTAGGCACTTCGGGCAATTCCGGATGACGTTCTGCCGCCAAGTAGGCCACCGCTCGGACTCCGCTTTCTTCGAAACCCATATACTCCGAGAGCGAGAACGGCGTAACATCAACATGCTCGCCCACTAGATCGTTGCGACGTTTTGCGCCACCACCACTGGCAACCATGCGAAACCTCACTTCACCTCCGGCCTTCTCCAAGCGACGACCGGCAAAATGCGTCGGCGTTCCCTGCGCCATCCCAAACAAAATGGCATCGGGCTTTTCCGCCGCCGCTTCAAGAACATCGCGCAGATTCTCAAACGGCGAGTCCTCCCGCACGCAGATGACCAGGTTCGACATCGCCGTGGCCGCGATGGGATGAAAGGCCTCGGGGCCATAGGAAACCCGGCCCGCGTATTTTGAAGTCAAAATTCCCTCGTGAAGATTGAGAATGGTATAACCATCGGGCGCGGCATCGCGAACTCGCCGACTCCCGATCGTCCCGCCGGCTCCCGGAATATTGAGAATCACCAGGGGCTCCGGCAGTAATTCGTGATCGCGAATCGTCTTCTGCATGATGCGTGCAAAGGTATCGCTATCCCCGCCCGGCCCGAAGGGCACCACCACCTTGATCGGCTTGCGCGGAAATACTCCCTCACTGACCTCCCGGCTATCATCACACGAGGTCAACACCAACGCAATTGCGACAATGGAAAATACTGATTTGAGGAGCCGCATCTATTTCAGAAACAGTGGTGAAAACGTGATGAACCCCATTGTAGAGGTTCCATCTGGAATGCCGAAACAAAAAAGAAATCACCCAAGATTCATCCAAAGAAATAAAATTTCGTGATTGCTCCACTGCTTAAGCCTACCTGAATCTTCGGGCAGAGTGAGCGACCCCGAAAGCACGCCAATGCAGAGCCGATTCTTTGACAAGAGTCTGGTCACAAATATCATTGCGATCCTCCTGACAGTTGTTGGCTACTTTCTAGAAGCCCCCTATCGCCAGCCCGTCCTAAGCATCGGACTCTTTGCCTTCTCCGGCGCCCTGACGAACTGGCTCGCCATTCACATGCTTTTTGAAAAGGTCCCTGGCTTCTATGGCTCAGGGGTCATTCCCGCGCGCTTCGAGGATTTCAAAAAAGGAATCCATCAACTCATCATGCGGCAGTTTTTTACCCGGGAAAACGTGGCGCGATTCTTCGAAAGCGGTGATGGAACGGAAGATTCCAAAATTGATCTGACCCCCTTAATCGATTCGGTGGATCTCGAACCCACCTTCGAAGCACTGAAAACGGCTGTCATGGAATCAAAGTTCGGCGCAACTCTCGCCATGTTTGGCGGAGCTGCCGCCCTGGATCCCATCAAGCCCGACTTTATCGACAAGATGAGAACGGCGGTAAAAGAGATCGTCTCGGCCGAAGAATTCCAAAAGAAGCTCCCGACCCTGATGAGCGGAGTAGGCGATCACTCCCATCTCCTCGACCGGGTCAACGTCATCGTTGAGAAACGACTCGAAGAGCTTACGCCTCAGTTGGTCAAAGAAATCATCCAGCAAATGATCCGCCAACACCTCGGCTGGCTCGTCGTCTGGGGCGGGGTCTGCGGAGGATTAATTGGTTTGGGAGCGGGCTTTTTGTAAGGTGTCCATCACGCAACCTAAGCTCCTCTTATGAAAATCCTGCTCCCAAATAAGCAGGCCGAAGCAAGGAAAATGGTCGCCATCCCAACACGGATGTGACAGCTCTGTCGGCAGAATTAAAACAGCTTATGAAAACGACCAAAATCACCTCGCTTCTCGCCACTCTGTGCTTCGGAATGTCCCATCTCACGATGGCTCAAGACACTCTGCCCGACCCCGACGGTAAGCCCGCCGACATGGGTAAGCCCGTGAAAGTCTACATCCTCATGGGACAATCCAACATGCTCGGCTTCGGAAAGGTTGCCGGAGACAAAGACGGCACACTCGAAAATGCCGTCAAAAAGGAAAACCTCTACCCCTTCCTCGCCGATGACGAAGGCAATTGGATTGAGCGGCAAGACGTCCGCAATGTCTTCACGATGGGAAGCGGCGGCCCCGGTGGCGGCGTTAAGAAAAGCGAATGGCTCAACACCAGCGGGGGCAAGATTGGTCCGGAAATCGGCATCGGCCATCACATGGGTAACCTCCACAGCGAACCCGTTCTCATTCTCAAAAGCTGCATCGGCAACCGCAGTCTCGGATGGGATATTCTCGCTCCCGGAAGTCCTTCCTACGAATACGAAGAGACCGACAATAAAGGCAACAAGAAGACCATGGTCTACGCCGGATACGGAGAGTCCCCGTTGAAGTGGGAAAAAGGCACCGAGCCCAAGCCCATCGGCTGGAAGGCCGGTGTGCAATATGACGGCGACATTGACCGCGCCAAGAAAGTCCTCGCCGATCTCGAGAAACACTACCCCGGCGGAAAGGGATATGAAGTCGCCGGATTCTTCTGGTGGCAGGGTGACAAGGATCGCTACAACGAAGGACACGCCGCGATGTATGAAAAAAATCTCGGCAGCCTCCTCAACGCCCTCCGCAAGGAATTCAATGCCCCAAAAGCCAAGATGGTCGTCGCCACCCTCGGTCAAACCGACAAGGATAACACCAAGGGCAATGAGAAGCTCATCATCGATGGCATGTTCGCCTTCGCCGCAGCCCACAAAGGAGAAGCTGCCACCGTCTACACTCACCCCCTTTCCCAAGGCGGAGCCTCAAACAGCCACTATGGCGGCAATGCCAAGACCTACATGAACGTCGGCCTCGCCATGGGCCAAGCCATGGTTGATCTCCTCAAAAAATAGGGATCCCCGGCCACCCGGTGGCCCCAGAGCGGCAACCTATACCACTCTCGCAGCAAAAAGTCGGGGAGAATGAATCTCCCCGACTTTTTTTGGCTTCAGCTCTCGGGAATCGACTCCCCGGGGGGCACGATCCCACCATCCCTGAAGTTTCGACTCCCCACCGGACCGATCTGGTAGTAGCAATACGTGCAGACACTCACACATGCTCAACGAACAGGAAATTCGCGAATTGGTGGCAGCTCATGGAGCAGCCGTGAACGAGGGACGTCCCATCAGACAATTGATCGAAGACGGCGACCTCCCACGGCTGCAAGGCTGCACGATTCTGAAGGGCAAAGTGTCCGATTCCGTCTTCGGCGATACCTTGAAAACACCCGCCGGCAAATCGATCCGCCTGATGTTCCGGAACAACCGGATCTCCACCCACGACGTCAACCGGGGCGCCATTCCCTTCAAGGATCAAGTGCTGGCCTTTAACCATGACCACATGCTTCAACTCGTGAAGCATGTCCTCGGCTCCTCGCAATTCGAAGTCGATGGCCTTATCCCCAGCTCGACGGTGATCCCCGCGGAAAATCTCGACCTCGTGAAACTGGAGAATGTCCTGCGACTCTATATGGCGGAGAGCTCGACTTCCACTTCCCTCTATCAACATTGGCTCGCCGCCAAGGAAGCAGGACAGGACATTTTAAAATACGCCGGCCACGAACTAACGATCTCCGAACTGGAGCCCAACGGGCGCCTTCCTTACCTCATGGATACGCCGAGCACCAAGGAAGCCATCGATCGCACCATCGATGCCGACTTCCTCGTTGAGAACGGCATTTGCACCGAAGAGCAATACGCCCAGATTCGCAACTCCTCCCTGATGGCCTTCGGCATCGTTTCTCAAAGCCTCGCTCAAAGAGGAATGATCCTCGTCGACACCAAGACCGAACACGGCATCAATGCCGATGGAAAAATTGTCGCGGCAGACGAACTTTATACCATGGATTCGTCCCGCTTTTGGGCCCTCGACGATGACGGAAAGGTCCAGACCCGCGATGGCAAGCCAGTCTCTTTTTCCAAAGAATTCGCCCGGGGCATGGTGAAGGAACAAGGGCAGCAGTTCTCCGACGAACAAGCTGCCGAAATCGCCGTGCGCTACATCCAGGGGCTGCAACACCTCACCGGCGAAACATTCGCCCCGGACTTGCGACCACGCGATCAGCGGATTGTCGAATCGACAAATCTAATTTTGGACGCGCTGCTCTAGCTCAACTTTGGGTCGCTTCCTTTTTGAAAAAGGTCTCCATTCGCACTTGAAGATCTTCGTAAAAGTTAGCCTTCATTTTCTCGATCATGGCGAGTTTCTCCGGACCCGCTTCAGCATTCGGCTCTTCTTCAAGGCGCATTTTCTCGGCGAAAGAACGCTCCATGGCGGTGAGTGAGTCGAGGAACTGACGGGCGGCTTGGGAATGTTCAACACCGTCGACCAGCGCATCCTCCAGATATTTATTCCGGGTCACTGAAATGACATTACCATCAGGGAGCTTTTCTTTGTAGCGACCCTTGTGGGTCTTGAATTCCTTATGCTCGGTATCAAAGGTGATTTCGTCACGATCCACGAGGGTGTCATAGGGTCCCGGCTTGGTGAAAAACTTCACCACTAGAGGAATCGTATCGACCAGCATGAAGAGTGCGGTGAGGATGACATAAGTGTAGAACGCAAACTCCCCTCCTTCCGCACCCGCTTCAAACAAGTGATGCAAGGCGAGGGTCTGGGTGAGAATGTCGCGACGTGGCTCATTCTTAATTTCAGAAAGACGTTCACGTTCCTCTTTACCCACGGATGCCAACTCTTCCTTGGCGAGGCCTTGTTCGGCGAGCAGTGAATCAATCTGTAGCTTGATCGTTTCGCGCAGCGCATTCTGCTGGGTGACAAAAGCCCCCGCCTGGTCCTCTTCAACCTGTCGCTTTAATGCCAACACCCGCTCCTCTTCCGCGCGATTGGCATCTTCGATTTCGGCAAGTTTTCCTTCATAGGCCTCAATCGCACTCGCTTCGGCAGTCCGGATCTGCGTTTGAAGCATCGCTTTCTCTCCACTGAGATGCTCCAGCAATCCCCCGAGCCGCTGCGACTCGGCCCGACGCGGTTCGAGTTGATCCGATTTGATGGACTTGGCACGCGGCCCTTCTCCGACCAGGCCGGAGCGCTGGCCGTTGAGTTCGCGCTCAAACTCGGCCTGCCAATACGAGAGCTCGGTCTGGAGTTTGGTATACTGGGGCGAGAATTCGTCAAACTGCTGCTGAACAATAACCAGACGATCATTGAAGGGTGCGGTCGCCTCCGCGATCGCGGCATCGAATTCCGTTTGCTGTGCTGCCGTTAGGCCGGGGATGGCTTCATCAACAGTATTGGGATCCTGAATGATAAAGCGGGCCTGAAAACTTTCGGTCCACTTTTCGCGCTGAACTGCGACGGCATTATCGAGACGGGTGATCTCGGTTCTCACTCCCGTCTTGGTTTCGCCGAACTCGGCCCGCACCACTTCGATTTCGGCAGCGCGGTCCTCCTCAATCACCGAGCTGATCGTGTCGCTGAAAAGAAGCAGAACCAGAGGGTGGGCAATTGTCAGCCCCATGAGAATGGCCACACACAGCCGGAGGGAAAACTGGGAGAGCTTGCGAGTCCAAGAGAGGAACGGCCGATAGCCGGCCAAGAGCGCCCGGTCGATAGTCAGGATAATGAACGCCCAAACCAAAGCCACCGGATAAATTACCAAGGCGCGGTCGGTAATCGTCGAAAGCGCATAGGAGCAGGCAATGAAGGCAAAGGCGCAGGGAACCAAGACCGTGGCCCCGAACGCGACGTATTTGCGCTGCTCCCAGTTCGGGCATTGTTCGAGAGCTTGGGCGCCCGCTCCAGACAGCCAAAAGAAAATGTGTTTGATAGAATGGAACATGAGGAGAAAGGCCAGGGTTTAGCTACTGAAGGTTAGCGGACCTTCTATCACCCCTCCTCTACCTCCTCGAGAAAATTTCCTGGCTGGCTCGAAAACTGCGAACCTTTGAACTTGTGCCTTGCTTTCGTTCCGCCCGCGCAGGCATCCTCTGGCTCCTTCTCCACCCCTCCCCATTCTTCCATGAATATTTCAAGACTTCCCATATTTCTCGCTCTCGTGCTGCAAACAGCCGCCCACGCCAGCGTCAATCTCCTCACCAACCCGTCCGCTCAAGGAGGCGCCACCACTGGATGGTCCGTGGTTAATGGCGGCGACGGCTGGACCACCCGCCCTGACTCAGTCGATGCAGATGGAGCAAGTTTCCTGACCTCCTACGACTGGTGCACCCGGACGCAAACGATTGATCTCATCGCCAAAGGCTACACCCCGGAATTCCTCGACTCTTCTCCGACGATCCTCGTTCGGGAATATTTTAAAGGAGTAAACAATGTCTCCGATTTCTATTTTCTCCGGGTCGAGCTCCGCGATGAAAATGGCCTCGTCCTGCAATCCTGGGAAGCCGGCAACCAAACCAACCCTCTCACCGCCACGGGAGTCTGGGAACTTCAGGAACACATCTTCGAAAACTATCCGGCCGGCGTGCGCGAAATCTTCTGGCAGGACGGAGGGGATGACGCCGAATATTGGGCTGGGCATTACGGCACTCTCCTGGATGGTGCCGAACTTACTTTCAATGACCCGGCCCCGACCGACCTCCACCTAACGCCCGGAACCTATCCGCTCAATGCGCCCGGCGGCGGAATCAGTGGGATCCTCAACACCGACGACAACCCCGGTGCCTCCCACACCTACGACCTCGTCGGAAAAACAGTCATCGAGACGCTCGTCCCTCTCCAGTCCACCTGGAGTTTTCTCGATGACGGATCGGACCAAGGAACGGCTTGGAGCCAACCTGTCTTTGATGATAGCGTCTGGGCATCCGGCTCCGCCGAACTGGGCTACGGGGAAGGAGATGAACTCAGCGCCATTGCGGGGCAGGGAACCCATTTCACTAACTACTTTCGCCACCGCTTTATCCTCGATGCCGGTGAGCTCGCCGACATTTCAGGCCTCTCTCTCAGGCTAAAGCGTGACGATGGCGCGGTGGTCTATCTCAATGGCAACGAAATTGTCCGCGAGAATCTACCCGGCGGCGTCATCGCCTTCAACACGCCTGCCTCCTCGGCACCAGACGACGGCCAACTGTTTCACACCTTCAACATCGACTCCAACCAGCTCGTCGAGGGAGAGAACGTCCTCGCTGTTGAAATCCATCAAGTCCTTCTCAGTAGCAGCGATGCCAGCTTCGATCTCGAATTGACCGCCGTCGCCGTAGCCGACGAGTTCGACAACGCCCTCTTCACTATTTCCGGCGATCAACTGTTGTTCTCCCAATCAGGCCCTTCAGTCCCTGTTGCTTCAGGCAACTCGTGGACTGTCAACATTCAGTCGAGTGACGATGGCGGAAACTCTCTCACAAAGAAATTCACCATCACCGCAGTCGCTGACTCCTTTCTACCACCCACCTCAATCAACGTCAGCCCCGCCAGCATTAGCGACGGACGATCCGAAGGCTCGTTGGTTGGCGAGCTTACGGCCACCGATACTGATACCGGAGATCTCCACCTCTTTGAACTCGTAAGCGGAGCCGGAGATGACGACAACACCCTCTTCGAAGTGCTGGGAACCCGCCTCGTGACCAGAGCAGTGCTCGATGCCTCGCTCCAAACTTCCGCCACCGTGCGCGTCCGCGCCACCGATCGCTCCGGCTTCACCATCGAGTCCCCCCTCACAATTACCATTGTCGAATTCAACAATCCCCCAACCGACCTTACTCTCAGTGGCCTCAGCCTCACTCTCAACAGCAACGCCCCGGCCGGCACTTTGCTTGGCACCCTGGCAACCGAGGATCTTGATCTCGGCGAGACACACATCTATTCCATCTCTTCGGTCCAAACCCAAGCAGAGCTTTTTAGCTTCGGCAACGAGTGGCGCTTCCTCGATGACAACAGCGACCCTGGTAGTCTTTGGAAGAGCGTGGCCTTCAATGACTCCCTCTGGAAATCGGGCAATGGCAGCTTCGGTTATGGTGATTCCCCAACGACCCTGGTCGACTCCGGACCCGATTCCGCCAACAGGCACATCACTACCTATTTCCGTCGTCCTGTTCAAGTTACCAACCCCGGAACTTACGAGGGCTATCGTCTCCTGGTCCAACGAGACGATGGTGTCGCCGTCTACCTCAACGGAAGCGAAGTAGGAAAAGACAACCTTCCCGAGGTTTTCGACGCTTCCACCTTTGCCACCGCTACGGTCAGTGATGACGATGAAACAACCCCCGTCATCTTCAACGTCGCCCCTGAAGATCTCATTGCGGGCAACAACCTTCTGGCTGCGGAAGTCCACCAAGTATCTCCCGGCAGCAGTGACCTCAGTTTCGACCTCTCCTTCGTCGGGCTGATCGACGTATTCTCCAAGCAATATTTCGAAATCGTCAATGGTAACGAAATTCGGACGACCGCGGCCTTCGCCAATGACAACAAATTATCCGGAAGCTTTCTTGCGCTCACCATCAGAACAACCGATCCCGCCGGAGACTTTTTCGAACGAATTTTCACCATCCAGGTCATCTCCGACAATCCGCTTGACTCTGACAATGACCAACTGCCGGACGCCTGGGAGCTGACCCACTTTGCCAGCCTGGCAACTCAGGGGGGAAACAGTGACTCCGATACAGATGGCTCCAACAATTACGAAGAGTTCCTCTTCGATACTCTTCCCAATGATCCCAATTCCAAACTAGATCTCCAAATGATCGATGGAACGGACAGATTCACGATTCAATGGTTTTCCAGCAGCAACCGGTCCTATCGACTTCAATCGAGCACCGATCTCGAAACAGCCTCCTGGATCGACAGCCCAAGAGGGCTACGTGTCGGAACAGACGCACTCATGATCGAGACCCTGTTGAATAATGGTCTCCCGAGGCGTTTCTTCCGCGTCGTCGTGGAAAATCCGTGATTGAACCACTCTTTATCACCTCTGCGCTTCTGCCGCTTTAAGCGTATCTGGAGACAGCTTGGCTTCCTCCATCCACAGACTGACGTGGCCATTCGGAGGCACTTCCTTACCTCGAAAATCAGGGTGCGGTCCGTGGTAGTGAGTGACATTCCGGAAGTGGGTGTAGCGCAGGAAATTGATCACCGCGATGGTCACCTTGCCTCCCTGGAATTCAGGCAGGATATCATCGAAAACATACCCTCCACGGATCCCGGAGTAGCGGTAGAAGCCGCCGTTGGCTTGGGTTAAGAGCTTTCCGTTCACATAGATCGCAAATCCCTCACCGGAGCGGTCACAACCTGCCCCGCCCAAGATCAGGCGATAAGCATGCCCTTTCTTCATCGCCGGAAGATCGAAAGTCTGGCGCATCAAAAGCACTTCTTTTTCCCAAAGCGTGGCAGGAATTTCAGAGCATCCACAATGTGATCCATTACAAGTGGGCCGCCGCCGGTCGAGTTTATCCCCCATTCTTCCAAAGGGAGCCTGGCCTGTTTTCCAGCCGGCCTGAGTCGAATCAAAGTCAGCCGCGAACCAATTCTCCATGCCTTTCGGAAAAGTGATCTTGCGATAACGGTCGCTTTTCCCCGCTTCCTGTTTTTCGGGAGGATCAAAACTGAAATACGACCAGCTCGCCTTGCGCATTTCCGGGCCGAAGGTTTTCCACCCATATTCCGAAACTCCCGCCATGTCGTAATAGTCGATCAAGGTGTCGAGATCGCTACGAATATCAGACGGCAGTTTCTTCGGCTTCTCACCGAGAACAATCCCCTGCAGATTGCTCCGGCTGTTCTCTGCAAAGGCGGTCTCCAAAAACGCCGGGACCATTTCCTCCATGATAATCGGCTTAAGCGCCGAGCCCATCTCACGGTAATACTCGGGAGGATAATGCGGACCTTTTTTGTTGAAATTCCCGGTCACCTCATCGGAGAAGATCTTCTTCACATCCGGATGGTGTTCCACCCGGGTCTCGACCGATAGCTTCTCCGCCTTGCCTCCGTGCAACTCAACCATCGCGCGTCCGAGAGCATCTCCGGTGAGAACATAAGTCTCAGCATTGTGATTGTAATGGTAACCCGTATTGGTGGGCGACTCTCCGCGCGAGCGCCAAAAGCGGCGCGTGTCGACGCTCGCCACATTGCCCGAAAATTCAGGATGCTGCTGCGGATCACCAACCGCCATTTGGGCCTGCCAGGTCATCAAGTGCCCCGGATCCATATCCATTCCGCCAAATCCCACCGTGGCGACGACCGCCGGCATCTTGGGCGTCTTGAATTCTTTCCGCACATCCTTGATCAAGTTGACCAGGTGCCTCTCGTATTCCTTCTTGGGCACGCCCTTGTCCTTGTGCCCCTGGAACCAAACGAAGCCGGAAATCTCGTAGCCCTGCCCTTTATAATTCGGCACGATCTTATCGATGCTCTTGAGCGTTCTGTGAACTCCTTCGATCATCGCGTTGTACTCAAACCCACAATACTTGTTGCCCTTCTCGTCCTCGGTCTTACCACTGGAGGGCGGACGAAAATCGAAGCTCAAGGCGCGATTACCCATCGACGACTCGATCAGCAAGACCGGTTCGTCGTGATAAGTCCCCATGACATAGCCAAAGGGAACTTCCGGGCCGATAAATTTACCGTTGGAAGTCGTGGTGAGCGGCCCGCCGCTGCCGCCTTCCTCTTTGGAAACTCGGGTCTCCCAGTAAGTCACGTCATTACGAACGGTCCACTTCCCTTCCTCATCAGTGAACCAGGAATACTTACCTTCCTGGTTCAGGGTAGCGAGATCGCCCTTACCCTTCAGGTCGATGTGCTTAAGCCACAAAGCCGCCGACCCACCTTTCAAATAAGTAATCGTCATCGGATAACGCTTTCCCTGCTCAAGAGCGACCGGAGTAATCACCGCGTCCTTCCCCAGATCCCGACGATAGACCTCTTTGCCATCAAGAGAAACGATCGCATAAGTTGAATTTCCAAATCCCACGTGGATTTCGTGAGTTCCGCTCATGGGCACATCAATGAAGGCCTTGGCCACCACGGTGTGAGGACCTTCAATAGTTGGCAACTGGGCCTCCACCGAGCCCAGGGCGACGGTAGTTCTCTTGATTGATTTAAGGGTATCATAGGCTGCACCAGCCTTGTAAGCTCCCGGATAGATCCCAACCTTGGCTCCCCTCAGCGCCTCTTTGTTAGCCGATTGATACACAGCATGCTTGAGAAGCGCCGAGGGACCAACAGGCATGCGACCGACTTTGATCCCCGGATCAGCCGAAAGAAAAATGCTCGGATACACCGGCCGTGAATCCTTGAGATAGCCAAATCCTACCATGTTCGACTGCCCGGCGAGAATGTAGACCTTTACCTTACCTTCCGACGGCGGGGTCAAATCTGGTCGCGGAAGATTCTCAGGCACCTCGGCAGCCATGGCCGAAGAACACCCAAACGTGACAGCAATCTTCAACGCCCGCTTCAATACGGCTCTTGGAATCAGTCGTGAGCTTTTCATAGCGCTACTCTTGCCATCCTCCTCCCCAGGTCAACACCTCCCTCGATTTGCCTGATAAAGAAATCCTCGCCACCTAAAACCAGCTCACTATTCTTCCGAAATGAATCGGAGGAGCTTTTCAAAAATCGGCGGCGGAGCGGCTCTCGCTGGCTCAGCCCAAGGCGCGGACAAAGAGTGGGCTCCCAGCTACGTCCTGTCGTCAGCGATGTATGGCAACATGCCGCTTGAGGTAGTCCTGGCCGAGGTTGGGAAGTCTGGAAGCTCGTCCATTGACATTTGGAGAAAAGTGCATGCCACACATCGTGAGCAGATTAGCAAGATCGGTGGCGAGGCCTTCCAGAAACTCCTCAAGAAACATCAAACCAAGATGTCTGTTTCGACCTGCTATCCGCTCGGGCCATTCAGGCAGGACGATGAGATGCGATGGGCCAGGAAAAACGGAGGAAGAATGACCGTCTGCGGATCCGGAGGGATGGGGCCGAAAGACCCGGTCGGGAAGGAAGCGAAGAGACAGGTGAGGGCTTTTTTTGAAAAACTGAAACCACACTACGAACTCGCCGAAGAATTGGGCGTCACCATGGCCATTGAAAACCACAAGAATTCGATGCTCTCCTCGCCCGATTCGATTCGATACTTCTATGAATTGAATCCCTCCAAAAACGTCGGCGTCGCCTTTGCACCCCATCACCTCTACGACGCCATTGGCGACATCCCCGCACTCATCAAAGAAGGTGGCAACGGGCAAATCCCCTTCATCTATTTTCAGGAACATCACCCCTCCTCAAAAAAGAAGATGTCCGAGCAAGAGCAGCTCAAGCAGCTCCCCGGATTCGGCACGCTCGACTATGTCCCGATCTTGCGGGCGCTCCGTGACATCAAATTCTCCGGACTCGCTGAGATCTTCGGCCATCCCGTTCCCAGGGGAATCCCCATGCTTGGTTCCGCCGCCGAAATCACCAAGGCCATCAACACCTCGAGAGCCTATCTCACCGAATGTCTCAAGAGATCATGAAGATTCTCCTCCCGACATTTCTACTCTTGCTCTCGCTGCCTGCTCAAGCCGGGCCCCATGTCGTGGGCTACGAACGCTTCCACTCGCAGACTCCTTCCGCTGAAGGAGGAGCCCTTCTCTACTCCGAACTCGGCTGCGCCAATTGCCACGGCAACTCCCAGGTGGCCATTCCCCGGAAAGGACCTTCCCTCGAAAACCTCTCCAGCCGCGTTGACCGTGACTGGGTCGTCAAGTTCCTCAAAGATCCCAACGCCGGTCGCGAAGGATCGACCATGCCTCACATGATGCATGGTCTCGCTCCCCCGGAGATCGATGCCATCACGGCTTACCTCGGCACGCTCGGGAAAGGACTCAATTTCAAAAAATCCCGTCACGCGAACGCCGAAAGAGGCAGCGCTTTGTATCACGAGAAAGGATGTGTGGCGTGCCACGCTCCCCAAGCGAAACTAGAGTCAGAACTTGCCGTCGCTCTTCCAAATCTCAACGAAAAGACAAACCTCGTCGCGCTGGAGCACTTCCTCTCCAACCCTTCAAAATATCGACTCGATGGCCGTATGCCTCACCTGCCGCTCGACAAGCAAGAAGCCATCGACATTGCGGCTCACCTGCTCGACTACCAATCGAGCGATCCCCGACGAGCGCCCGATCTCAAAGCCTGGCCGAAGGCGGAGAGGAACATGGTCGAGCAAGGAAGGGCGCTCGTTACGAAAATGAACTGTGCTTCCTGCCACGACCTTCCCGGTATTCAGAAAGAAAAGCCGCATCTCCTTTCTCTAACGTCATCACTGAATCAAGGAGCCTGCATTTCAATTCAACCCACGAAAAGCCACCCCCACTACCAACTCTCGGAAAAGCAACGAGCTTCCCTCATCGCCTATCTTACGATCCAAAAACCCAAGGATCAGAATCACCAAAAAGGGCATCTAACTTTCGCAGCCATGAATTGTTATGCCTGCCATAGTCGCAATGGCATCGGCGGACCAACTCCAGAGAGCAATGCCTTCTTCATCGGCGATAAAAGCCTCGGTGACTCCGGCCGCATTCCGCCTCCGCTGACCGGAATTGGCCACAAGCTTCAGCACGACTGGCTCAAAGGCGTGCTCTCGGGACAACCGGACCATCTTGTCCGCCCTTACCTGAAAACCCGCATGCCCGCATACCCGGCTCATGCGGAAACTCTCACCAAGTGGTTGGGCCAACTCGATTCCGTCCCCGGGGCGAAACCGATTCTATCGAACTCCAAAGATCTCGAAGAAGGCCGAAAACTCCTCGGCACCCGGGGCGGTGCCAACTGCATCACCTGCCACCATTGGGGTGACAAAAAATCTCTGGGCATCCCTGCTCTCGATATCAGCTCACTCAACCAACGCCTTCGGCCCGAGTGGTTTCGTTCCTACCTTCTCGACCCCGCCGCCTATCGACCCGGCACCCTTATGCCTTCCCTCTGGCCAGAAGGGCACTCGTCGATCCCCGACATCCTCGACGGAAACACCGAGCGCCAAATCGCAGCCATTTGGGAATTCATCAAAGATGGAAAAGGACACCCCACGGGGTTTCCCGATCGCAGCGGAGGAAAATTCGAATTGGTTCCGAAAGATCGCCCAATCATTCAGCGAACGTTTTTTAAGAAGACAGGCTCCAAGACCATCCTCGTGGGCTTCCCCGGCCAAATCCACATCGCCTACGACGGCCTGAACGCGCACCCCTCACAGGTTTGGAAAGGGCGCTTCTTTGATGCTTACAACACCTGGTTCACACGGGCCGCACCCTTTGAGGAGCCACTGGGTAACGAGATCTTTGAGTTTCCCAAACCAGAGTCCAAAGGACGCTTTCGTGGCTATCGACTCGACGCCTCGGGCAATCCCATTTTCCTGATTCAATCCGGAGGAAGAAAACTCGAAGAACGCTTTTCGGTAAGCGACAGGAAATTGTCTCGCATGATTTCCTGGACTGAGGGCACCGCTCCAGTTGTGACACATCCCAAAGGAGTCGAGGTTGCAAAGAACGCTAAGAAGAACACCCTCACCTTTATCTACTCATGGAAGTGAAACACCTGTTATTAGCCATCGCCGTTTTTTCATCAGCGAATGCGGAGGAAACCCCTCCCTATCGCATCGTAGAGTTAATTTCTGCCAGTTCGCCTAGTGATTCGCGCTCCAAGGAGTGGAAGCCGGGGGATGGCATCCCCATGGAGGTGAGTGGGATGGAATGGATCGGAGACACCCTCGCCGTGGCGATTCGAAAAGGAGAGGTCTGGATGATCGACAACCCACTCTCCGAAGATCGGGACAAGATCGGCTACCGCTTATTTGCTTCCGGACTACATGAACCGCTCGGGCTGACTTTAGACGGAAAGGATTTGCTGGTCTCCCAGCGGGCGGAGATTACGCGACTTCAGGATAACGACGGAGACGGAATCGCAGACGCTTATCTCACCGAGTGCGATGGCTGGAATGTCTCGGGAAATTATCACGCCTACGCCTATGGTCCGGAGCGCGACGGGAAGGGCAATCTTTGGGTGAGCCTGAATCTTGGAATGGGCCCGCTGGCAAACAACTCGATCGGTTGGCGTGGTTGGGGTGGCGTCATCGGCGAGGAGGGACAATTTACGCCCAAGTCCTTCGGAATGCGGTCGCCCAGCGGCTTGGGCGCGAATCGCGAAGGCGACATGTTCTTCTCAGATCAGCAGGGAACGTGGATCCCCACCACTCCGATCTACCATCTGCGACCCGGCGTCTTTTATGGCAATCAGGAGTCGTTGGAGACCTTGAAGTCGCCCGACTCGCCCTTCCAAATGAGCGCGATTCCAAAACCGAATCAGCCATATCCAAAAGCCCTCCAAAGTTGCCCGGAATTCGTGCCGCCTGCGGTTTGGCTCCCCTATAATAAAATGGGCCGCAGTGCGACGGACATTCAAGTGATCGACCAGAATGGAAAGTTCGGCCCCTTCGATGGACAACTGCTCGTTGGAGAATTCACGAACTCCTCGGTGAACCGGGTTTTCCTTGAGAAAATCGATGGCGAGTATCAAGGTGCTTGCTTCCCCTTTCTCAAAGACTTTCCAGCTGCCGTCATTCGGCTGAGCTTTGCTCCGGACGGATCGCTCTTCGTCGGGATGACGAATCGAGGTTGGTCTTCCTTGGGAAACCGCTCCTATGGACTTCATCGGGTCATACCTTCAAAAGTGCCGCCCTTTGCAATTCAGGAAATGCGGGCGAAGCCGGACGGATTTGAATTACGCTTCACCGAGCCCATCGATCCTGACTCAATCACCAGGGCGGGAGCACTCGAGATGACCAGTTACACCTACCAATACTCAAACAAGTATGGCGGGAACGAAATCCAAACAAAACCTCACGAACTCAGCGGGGTCGAAGTTTCCGATAATGGCTTGCTGGTCCGGTTTCAGGTGAGGGAGCTACGCCCACTCTACGTGCATGAATTGAGAACGAAAGGGATCCAATCGGCCCGCGGCCGAGCTCTCGATCATCCGGACGCCTTCTACACCTTGAATCGAATTCCCAAGTAGCGGCTCTTGAATCACTTTTTCGAGACTTAGACAACGCTCGGCGGCTTCGCAGCGGAAAGGTGCGAAGTCGCAAGACACAGGATCAGCAGAAATCGAAAAGACCGGGAATTCATCCCGGAAAGGAGAACAGTTTGAAATGCGCATGAGGAGAAAAAATCATCCGACATCCCGATCCCCGCAAATCTCAAAAGTGCACCGCTGATGGCACCTATGGATTGCATTTCTTAGTCAGAGTCCGCAGAGTCCCGCCATGTCTTTAAAAGTTGATTGGCACGGTGTCTATCCGGCCCTCCCCACCCAGTTCCACGATGATTTCAGCCTCGACCTGAAATCGACCCAGAAACATGTCGAAGCAATACTCGAAGAAGGAGTCCACGGCCTGATCATGCTCGGCACCATCGGTGAAAACTGCTCGCTCTCGCTTGACGAGAAGGTGAAAGTGTTAAAAGCGACCAAGGAGGTCTGCGGCGACAGTGTTCCACTCCTTAATGGCATCGCCGAGTTTACCACGGCTGGCGCCTGCGAAACGGCAAAGGCTGCCGCAGGAGCAGGAGTCGATGGGTTTATGCTCATGCCGGGGATGGTCTACAATTCAGACCGCCGCGAGACCGTGAACCACTTTCGCACCGTAGCCGCCGCAACCGATCTCCCGATCATGTGCTACAACAACCCGCCAGTCTATCGTGTCGATATCACTCCCGAGATGTTCGAGGACCTCGCTGATGTCGAGACCATCGTTTGCATCAAGGAGGCCGCTGGAGACACGCGCCGCATCACCGACCTATTCAACAAACTCGGTGACCGCTACCTCATCTTCTCCGGTCTCGATGACGTCGCACTAGAGAGCATCATGCTCGGCTGTGTCGGCTGGATTTCCGGACTGGTCGATGCCTTCCCCCGCGAGAACCGACTCATGTGGGACGCGGCCGAAGCCGGTGATTGGAAACGCGGCCTCGATATCTACCGCTGGTACATGCCCATGCTGCACTTCGACTCACACCCAAAACTCGTCCAGTATATTAAACTCGCCTGTGCCGAGATGGGCTACGGAACCGAGACCGTACGTGCCCCGCGCATGCCGCTGGTGGGCGCGCAGCGCGAAGAAGCACTCAAGATCATCCGGGACTCCGCAGCGACACGGCCTTCCTAGATAATTACTTCACTGAGGTCTTGTAGGCGAGCCCGGCGCCTACAAGGTCGCTCATCGCCATTCCAACGGATTTGAACAGAGTGATCTCGTCATCGCTCTCCCTCAAGGTGGCCGTCCCTGCACACATTTCCGTGAGCTCCGCGACGATGTCGTCCTTCGTGAAGACGCCTTCTTCAATCGGCATCAGAATCTCGCCAGCTTCCTTCATCGCGTTGACGTAACTGTCGGCATAGACCTTTGATTTCGTGATCAAGGCGGTGTCGCACTCACGCTTGGTCGCGTGATGGTTTCCAATAAAATCAGTATGGGTGCCCGGCTTGATCCAGTCACCGAGAACGACCGGCTCATGCGAGCCCGTCGCAGCGACAACGATGTCAGCCTCCCCGCAAGCCGCTTCACGATCCTCGACCACGGAGAATTCGATATCCGGAAGCTGCCCCGAAACTTGCGCAATCACGGCAGCCGCCTTCTCCGGGTCGCGACCCCAGACCATGACCTTCGTCAATGGCCGCACGCTGGCATTCGCAAGAATCATGTAAGAGGAGAGATTTCCAGTGCCCAGCACGAGGAGAGAACTGGCATCCTCCCGGGCGAGCAGACGTGTCGCCAGTCCGGAAATGCCAGCCGTCCGCCAGAAAGTCACGGTCGTGCCATCCACCAAGGCAAGTGGCTCACCATGTTCCCGGTCGAAGAGCATGATCTTCGAATAGAGTGATTTGTGGGGCTCCGTCGCCTCAGGAAAATAGGTGAAGGATTTCACGCCGATGAATTCATCGCTCCACGAAGGCAGCACGGCGAAGGCATCGTTCTTGCCGCCTTCCGGATCGAGCAGAAAGACCTGCCTCGGTGGCATGCTAAATTTACCCGCATATGCCTCCTCGAGAGCATCAACAAGGGCGGGATAACTGAGGGCGGCGTGGACTTCTTCGGCGGAGATGATTTTCATAGTCGTAGGATTGCCGGGGAATTGCCTTTCCGAACCATATTTCCTTCGCTCCCAATAGGCTGGGCAGGAAAGGAAGCAGAGGGCAAACTCCGTTCAATGAAGAGAGTTGACTGGGGTTCGCTGACTTCTTCAAGCCTGAAGGTCGCATCGT